>JBJKOR010000426.1:0-6535 GCA_046707185.1 Anaerolineales bacterium
ATGCAGGCATCTTGCTGCGGGGCATCGAGCGGAATGATGTGGAGCGTGGGCAGGTGCTGGCGAAGCCGGGGAGCATCACGCCGCACAAGAAGTTCACGGCGCAGGTGTATGTGCTGAAGAAGGAAGAAGGAGGGAGGCACAAGGCGTTCTTCAGTGGGTATCGGCCGCAGTTTTACGTACGGACGATGGATGTGACAGGCAATATCACTCTGCCGGAGGGAGTGGAGATGGTGATGCCTGGAGACAACGTGAATTTGACGGTGGAGTTGATTGTGCCGGTGGCGCTGGAGCAAGGCAGCAAGTTTGCCATTCGCGAAGGTGGCTTGACGGTTGGCTCCGGTATCGTCACCAAAATCTTGGAATAGACCTTTGGAAAGTTAGGTAGTTAGCTATGCCTTCGAAAAAGAAAGACGTCCGCCCGGTAATCACGCTGCAGTGCAGTGATTGCAAGGAACGGAACTATACAACAGAGAAGAATCGCCGCAACGATCCGAACAGAATGGAATTCAAAAAATACTGTCCGCGTTGCAGGAAGCATACGCTTCATCGCGAAACAAAGTAGTGTGATGGCTGGGTAGTTGTTTAGTGCGGTAGTTGAACTTGAACTACAGAACTACGTAACTACTCAACTAAGTTAGGCCAGTAGCTCAATTGGTAGAGCACTCGTCTCCAAAACGAGCGGTTGTGGGTTCGATTCCTGCCTGGCCTGTATCAAACGCCCTCGGCATAGACGTCGGCGTTTTGGCTGTACTAAAGGAGTTTGAACGTGGCTGAGAAAGGAAAAAAACAAAACTCGATCCAGCGTTACATCAGTGAAACGACTGGCGAAATGCGCAAGGTCTCTTGGCCAACGCGGCAGGAGGCCATTCAACTGACCATCATTGTGATCGTCGTCATGGTCTTCATGGGCGCTTTCCTTGGGTTGGTGGACTTAATCGCCGGCCATGTGTTGAATTTGGCGCTGGGTATTTAGTGATTTGAGATCGAGGTGTTGATGGATGAGCAGGAACCTCTAGAGCAGTTCGAGTCGGAACCGCAGGAACCGGTGACTTCTCAAACGGAAGAGCCGCAAAACCCTGAGGCTGATTCGGCGCGTCAGGAAGAAACTGCTCAAGAAACGGAGACCGTTCAACCGGTTGAAAGCGAAGCGGAGACGGATTCGGCGATCAGCGAATCTGAGCCTCAATCCGCGTCCGTTCCTCGACTTGAAGTGGATTCCGCCTCACACGGCGAAGCCCCGACCCAAACTTCCACCGAACCGGCGTGGTATGTGATCCATTGTTATTCCGGATACGAGAATAAGGTTCGCCATAACCTCGAACAGCGCATCGAGACGATGGGAATGAAGGACATGATCTTCGATGTGGTGATCCCCACGCAGGATGAAATCGAAGTTCGAGATGGCAAACGCCGCACGGTGGAGCGCCATATTTTCCCGGGTTATGTTCTCGTGAACTTGATTCTCACGGAAGAGTCATGGTATGTGGTTCGGAATACGCCGGGCGTGACGGGCTTTGTCGGCATGGGAAACCAGCCCACACCGCTGCGGCCTGAGGAAGTTTCACAGATTGTCAAGCGCATGGAAGCCGAAGCGCCAACCATCAAGGTTTCCTTCAAAGTTGGTGAACGTGTCCGTATCATTGATGGCCCGTTCAACGATTTTCGCGGCACGGTTTCGGAGATTGATATGGAACGTACGAAGGTGCGCGTGATGGTGTCATTCTTCGGACGTGAGACGCCGGTTGAGTTGGACTTCTTGCAAGTGGAGAAGTCGTAAGGAAGTAATCAGTGGGTAGTAGTCAGTAGAATACTGGTACTGGCCACTGAAAACGTGGGAGGACGTCCCTTAATCGTCCGCTAAAACCACTAGGAGTATAGAATGGCAAAGAAACTAAAAGCGATCGTTCGTCTCCAGCTTGAAGCTGGAAAAGCCAACCCGGCGCCGCCAGTCGGCCCCGCGTTGGCAGGCCATGGAATCAATATCATGGCTTTCTGCAAGGAATACAACGCCCGCACCTCGAATCGTCCGGGAGAAGTTCTTCCTGCAGAAATCACCGTTTATACAGACGGCTCATTTACGTTCAACTTGAAGACATCGCCTGCTGCAGTACTTTTGCGAAAAGCTGCGGGCGTTGAAAAAGGTTCGGGCGTGCCAAACAAGGAAAAGGTCGGCAAAGTGACGCGCAAGCAGGTCCGCGAAATTGCCGAACAGAAGATGAAAGATTTGAATGCCATCGATATCGAAGGCGCCATGAAGCAAGTCGAAGGCACCGCGCGCTCGATGGGAATTAACGTTGTAGATTAATTGTGGGAGGGTTGATTAGTTTCGCAGTCGCTGAGTCGTATAGTCTCTTGGTCACGAGCATAAGACTATTTGACTACTGGACCATGTGACTATCAGACTAACATCCGCTACTACCACGGAGGATAAAATGCCGAAACAAGGAAAGAAATATAAAGCCGCTTTGGCGAAGGTCGATCTGAACAAGCAATACACGCCGCAAGAGGCGATGGCGCTTGCAAAAGATACTGCTTATACAAAATTCGATGCGAGCGTGGAAGTTCATATGCGCACTGCGCTCGATCCACGTCAAGCCGATCAGCAAGTGCGTGATGTTGTTGTGCTGCCCAATGGACTTGGAAAGACAGTTCGTGTGTTGGTGTTTGCATCTGGCGAAGGTGCGGCAACGGCGCGTGCTTCCGGCGCTGATCTCGTGGCCGATGATGACGAAACGTTGAAAAGGATCGAAGGCGGCGAAACCAATTTCGATGTGGCGATTGCCACGCCGGATATGATGGGAAAGGTCGGCCGCCTCGGACGCGTGCTCGGCCCGCGCGGTTTGATGCCGAATCCAAAAGCTGGGACGGTTGTTCCGCCGCAGGATTTGGAGCGCGCCATCAAGGAAGCCAAGGCCGGACGTGTAGAGTTTCGTCTGGACAAGACGGCCAACATTCATGTGGTAATTGGGAAAGCGTCTTTTGCCGCGGATAAGCTCTATGAAAACTTTGCAGCTCTGATGGATGCGATCAACAAGGCGCGTCCTGCGGGAGCCAAAGGTCTGTATATCAAGCGCATCGTTATCAATGCAACGATGGGGCCTGGCATCAAGGTTGATCCCAATCAGGCCCTTTCCGCTGAGGTTGCCAAGTAGTAAAATACTTGTACCTAAATAAGCCACTGCCAATGACGGCGGGTGTCGTGATGGTCTCGATATGATGGAAGAACACCATCTACTCGATCATCGTAGACTCAATATCCTGCTTAGGCAGAGACTCAAAGCAAATCTCGACCCAGTTGGGTCGTTCTTTTCTTGCGAGAAGTCTTTGCCTGCACGTGGCAAAGACTTTTTACTTGAAAGGAGGTGATACTCGTTGGCTATTACTAAACAGCGCAAGGAAGAAGTTCTCGAGATCTATCGAGACTGGATGAAGCGCAGTCAGGCTGTGATTCTTGTGGAATACACGGGCGCGACGATGAAAAACATGGATGCGATCCGAGCCAAAGTGCGCGAGTCGGGCGGTGAGTTCCATGTGGTCAAGAACACACTGGTGCGCCGCGTCTTCTCGGACAATGGCTGGAATCTGCCGGAAGGTAGTTTTATGCAATCGACGGCTATTTCATTCGCGTTCACGGATCCTGCCGCGACCGCCAAGGCACTTTCGGACGCGACCAAAGGCCTGGATTTTGTCAAGGTCAAAGGCGGCTTCATGGCAGGAGAAAAATTGGATGCTGCTCAGGTCAAAGCATTATCTGAACTACCGCCATTGCCGGTTGTCCGCGCTCAATTGCTTGGCGTTTTGCAAGCTCCGGCTGGCAAGTTGGTCCGCACAATTGCTGAACCCGCGCGCTCGCTGGCTTCTGTCTTCCGCGCATATTCGGAAAAGGCGCAAGCCGCCGCGTAACCATGTCGCTGCGAGGAGCGATGCCCTGCCGAAGGTGTCGAAGGGCAATGCGACGAAGCAATGACAATATTTGAAAAATATCTTTCTCAAAGAAAGTAAGGAGTTTCTATACAATGGCTGCAAATCTCGAAAATCTGGTTGAGGAACTGAGCAAGCTCTCGGTTCTCGAAGCTGCTGAATTAGTCAAGGCCCTCGAAGAGAAGTGGGGCGTTTCCGCCGCTGCCCCGGTCGCAGTGGCCGCTGTCGCTGGCGGAGGCGCTGCCGCGGCTGAACCCGTCGAAGAGAAGACTGAGTTCGATGTGATCATCAAGGATGCTGGTGCGAAGAAGATCGATGTCATCAAAGTCATTCGTCAATTGACCAGCCTCGGTCTCGGCGAATCCAAGGCGCTGGCTGAAACCGCCGGCGGCAAGGTGCTTTCTGCGGTTGGCAAGGAAGCCGCGACGGACGCCAAGAAGAAGCTGGAAGAAGCCGGCGCTTCTGTGGAAGTTCAGTAATTCCGATAACCTATAACCCAACAAAAAAAGACGACTCGCAAGGGTCGTCTTTTTTTGTTATTGTTTTCAAACCAAGCTTATGCCGCGTAGGTTTCCACTTTTCGGATCACCATCACAACTTTACCTTTGATCTCCAGCGGTTCTTCCTTGTTGATGTAAATTGGCTTCATGGTTGGATTGGCCGGCTGTAAGCGAAAACCGTCTTTCTCTTTATAAAAATACTTCAGGGTGGTTTCGTTCTTATCAGATAACCAAATGGCAACCATGTCGCCATTCTTTGCTTCTTGTGTGGGTTTCAAAACAACGATGTCGCCGTCGTTGACCATGGCATCGATCATCGAGTTTCCCTTGACTTCCAATGCAAAAAGTTGTTTCCCTTTTTCGCGAGCCGGTACGAGCGACGCAGCGATCTCAACCGATTCGTCTGCACCAAAGCCTTGAAAATCTGCCGGGAAAACAGGGATCGGTTCACCGGCTGCAATTCGTCCCACAACCGGGATGCGGAACATTTCGCCGATGGGGGAGGGTCCGGTCACGCGCAGCCCGCGCGAGATCTTTCGGTCGCGTTCGATATATCCATTCTTCTCGAGTTGATCAAGATAATAATTTACAACGGACGTTGATGAGATGCCGCAATTCTCACCGATCTCGCGTATGGAGGGTGGGTGTTTGTATTTACGCTGATACTCCTGAATAAAATCCAGGATTTTTTGGTGGCGTTCCCCTAACCCTTTGCTTTTACGAACCATCATCATATGTGCCTCCTGAGCGAAAGCGCTGCTTCACTGGGATTTAAAAATCGCTCATTTGTGCTATGAATGATACCTGAACATGCGTTCGATGTCAAGATTTTTTGCCAAATTCCTTTGTGCTGTAGGATGATGTGATCGTTGTTATTTATTGGTAGTTAATAGGAAAATTTAATAAAAATCAACATTATTTTGTCGATTATAAAATATTATTTAATAATTCTTGAATATAATACTTGACAAAATTAAAATATTGAATATAATGTTTGATTGTAAACAAAGATTCGTAAATAAATTCGATCTTTGCTATTGTTTCCGATGGTGAATACAAAACAGAAATTTTTCTATATGAGGTAAAGACATGAAGCCATCACTCAATAAATGTCCTGTGTGCGGAGAGGATTTGCTGGTCGCTCGTTATCATTGTGAAGCATGTGATACGGTGATTGAAGGGCGTTTTGAAAACAGTGCTTTTCCCGGTCTAACTGCCGGGCAAATCGAGTTTGTCAAAACTTTTGTTCGATGCGAAGGTAAGATCAATCGGATGGAAGGGGAATTGAATTTATCTTATCCAACCATTCGCAATCGACTCCATGAAATTATCCGCGCCATGGGATATGAACCTGGCAAGGATGATTCGATGGAAATCAGTGTTGAAAAGCGGCATTCCGTTCTGGAAGATTTGGATGCCGGAAAGATTTCAACCGAAGATGCCATGCGCATGTTGCGCGGCGAGGAGTAAATCATGACCACTCAAACTTTATCTGTGGGTTCCAACCCTAAAATTGAAATTAAAAATGTCGGCGGTGATTTGACCGTCCAGAGCTGGGAGCGTACCGACGTCGAGGCTCGCAGCGATGATTCGCCCCGCCTCGAACAGGATGGCGAGGAAGTCACTCTATCTTGCGGAGGCGACCTGGATGTTTTGGCTCCGCGTGGCGCAAGCCTCGACATCAGTTATGTCGGCGGCGATTTGAAAATAGAAAACATGGATGGCAAGATGGAAATTTCCTTTGTTGGTGGCGATGTGATGCTGAAAAATCTAACCGGCGAAGTTTCCATCGAGGGCGTAATTGGCGGCGAAACACAGACGGAGAATGTTCGCAGGATCACGATGAGCGCGCGTGCAGGAAGCGTCGGCGCGGATGTTTCGGCTAAAGTCCAACGTAAAGTGGATGAAGCGATGCGAAAGGCGGATCGCAAGATGCGCGAGGCGGAACAGAAATTACGCAAGGCTCACACCAAGCATTTGGAGTCCCGAATGCGAGATGCGGAAAGGGTTATGCGCCGCGCCGGTCAACCTGTGCCACCGCGTCCTTCGTCCTCCACGCGCTGGAATGCCGGTTTCAACGCTCTGGACGCTGAAGAGACAAGCCAGCCTGTTAC
>JBJKOR010000427.1:0-2312 GCA_046707185.1 Anaerolineales bacterium
GATGAAGGGGAACTCGGCCAATATGCATGATCCGGGTCTTCGGCTTGACACCAGGCAGGCAGTGTATGATGGAAGAACCTATCATAGGCCTTCTTCATATCCTTGAGATCAGGCTCTTTCCATCCCCATACCACCCAGCCCTGCTCCATTTCATTATTGCCGCACCACAATGCCAGGCTGGCACGATGGCGCAGGCGCCGGACATTCTCCATCACTTCGACGCGAATATTTTCCAGGAACTTGGCGTCATTCAAGGGATAGATACTGCACGAGAAGATGAAATCCTGCCAAAGCAGAATTCCGTACCGATCACACAGATCATAGAAGCGCTCTTCTTCGTAAAATCCACCGCCCCAAACGCGCAGCATATTCTGATGAGTCTCCGCAGCAGAGCGGATCAGCCATTCCATGGATTCGTCCGAAATGCGGGTCGAGAAAGAGTCGGCGGGAAGCCAATCCGAGCCTTTTGCAAAAATCTTCACGCCGTTGACGACGAACGTGAACGAACGTCCCCATTTATCGGACTTCTGAAGCAACTTGATGGTGCGTAAACCAAGCTGATAATGCTTTTGATCCAATGTAGATTCATCATCACGCAACTCGATGCTGACCTGATAAAGCGGCTGACATCCATAACCGTTCGGCCACCAAAGCTGCGGATTGCGGATGATTACTTTTAAGTTTCCCTGACCCTTCTTATTGACCGCCGCGCTCGTTTCAAAAACTTTTCCATCGGGAGCGATGATCCGCATCACTACGGACCTCGAGGCGGTTTCCCATTCCTGAAGCTCCACGCGCGCCGTGAGGGTTACTTCACCGTTGCCATGCTTCTGTCTTAGATGAACTTCCTCGATGCGTGCTCCTTCGTAACCTTCCAAACGAATATCTTTCCAAACGCCGATGGGAGGCAACTGCGGCCCCCAATCCCAACCGAATTGGCAGGGCGCTTTACGCAAATAAGGCCCGCCCGGAATAGCCTGTGAAACGCCGGGCATCACGCGCACGGCTTGTTTGGCAGCGGCAAAGCGCACAGGCGAATCGAAGGCAATTTGCAATTCATTTTCACCTGCCTTTAGAAGCGGCTTCACATCCCAGCGATATTGCCGGAACATATTGTCAGCGCGGCCCACTTCGCGGCCATTCAAGCTGACCGTTGCCAGCGTATCCAGACCGTCGCAAACCAACCAGATCTGGGACTGGCTCAAGAGTTCGGGCGCGGCAACGAACCGATAGCGATATTCCCAATCTGATTCTGCAACCCACTGGACACGCTTTTCATTGTCGCCCACAAAGGGATCAGGGATGCGTTTCAATGCCAATAGATCAGTGTGTACACTGCCGGGGACAGTGGCGGGCAGCCATTCTTTCGTGCCAGCCTGGCGGAATTGCCAAGCCCCGGTCAAAGATTGAATTTTCATAGGGTATTTTCCTGTGAACTTAATTTTTCTTTCCAAACATCCTGCAAAGCTCGGTAATCCAGGAGTATGATGCCTTCTTCTCGAATAACCTCTTTTGCCCTCTGCGATGTAAAAAAGTCAAAATCCCTTTGGCGAATATGATTGCCGTTCGGCTCAATGGCTGATAGCTCCGCATTATCGAGGCCGGGATGAACGGCCCATTCGCTCAAGCCAGTTGGCAGATTGCGAAGCAGTTCGACATACCGAGCCGCTTTGGTAACCGGATCAAGGAGATAGCTATCCAAGAAGTCGTGATCGTTGGTAGGCACCCCCCGACTTCGAACCTTTTCAATCCATTGTTTTCCAACAACTCGAAGCGCCAGCTTGTATTCCTTGGCAAGCCCGAGCATCAACTCTAGAATATCCGTCCTGCTGGCAATGCGCAGAGCATGCCAATCCAAATGCGTGGGTTTGAGATTGGCTGCCAATATTGCTTCGATTTGCGTCCGGAATTCCATCTCAAGTTGATCCAACTTGACTTGATCTAGGAATTCAGACATATGTTCAAAGTTGTAGAAATGTCCTGTTTTATCAATCAGCGATGGTACTTTTTCTTTGGAAGTGAGCGGTCCCCAACGGTAATTAGGCCATTCGGAAATCACGGTGAGATGAATACCGAAGGAAATTTCGGGATGATTTACGAGAAATCGCGTGGCATGTAAAGCCCAAGGACAAGGCATCATTAAAGTCGTTGAACGAACCAGGCCTTCCTTCAACACGCCGAAAATAGCCTCATTTACGGAATTGCACATCCCAAAATCATCAGCATTGATAATCAACAGGCGCGCATCGTCCGGGTATCCCAGCAAACAATTTGTTTGACCATTGGGCAACATGCTCGACTCCATTTCGAAC
>JBJKOR010000428.1:0-5296 GCA_046707185.1 Anaerolineales bacterium
ATGATATACCACGCATCGTCCGGCGCGGGATGATGAATTTGGAAGTTTGGAGAATCTTTTTTGTAATCTGTCAGCTCTCTTACTTTATCAGGTGTAAGAAGAAGCGATGCTTTTGCTGTTTCCAAAATCTTTTCCACCCGCTGCGATGGAAGTGAGCTATCCAACGGGATATAGGAATGACCCGCTTTGACGATGCCGAGGAATCCAATCAGCATCTCCGGTTCTTTGTGTCCCTGGATTGCAATCGGAGAATGATCGTCGGGCAATTGGTTCAATAAGGCTTCTGCCAACGCGTTGGATCGACGCGTCAGCTCGGCATAGTTCAGCGTTTGCTCGCCGCTAATATGCGCGATGCGATTCGGAGTCTCATGACCCCAGCGGTCGATCCGTTCAATCAAATTCATCAGAATCCCTGGTAGATAAACTTGGGCGTCGTGAAGTTGCCGCGGCCGTACATGATGATCAAGCCCGCGATGATGGCGAGATAATACAACGTCAGGAAAACGACGCGCCAGGTCGGGTTAGCGTAAAGTGTTGTGAAAAAATTCGTCAAGCGTTTGATCCACATAGACCCATCCATATCGACTCGTGTGTGCTCCTTGGTCGATGCTGAAATAGATATTCGTGCCGTATTGCTGGTAATCCACCAGCGGCATGTGATAACGATTTACAGTTTTTTGCAGTTTGGCGTAGTACGTATTCTGCGCCCCTTCGGACACTCCCAACGCTTCCCAAAGATGAACGTTCATCGGGCGGCTGAGGATCAACGGCTGGGCACCCAACCCTTTCAGGACCTGCAGGAGAATATCGAGATCAGTCCATTCGGGATGCGATTTGACTCGGTTGATGAACGCTTTGTCCTCCGACCCCGCCGGAATTGGATTCGTCACTACGTGCTGATACCACCACCAATCACTATCCTCGATGCCCAATGAATTGCTGCGTGTATGCTGCTTTTGTTCAGCCAGCGCCGACGAAAAGGCAGTTGGCCAATCTATCGTTTGGGAACTCTTTGTTACTTTTGGGTCGATTGGGTGCGACCATATATAAAATACAACCTCCGCATGATCCTGCATCTGCATGGTCATGATTTGGAGTTCGCCGAGGGGCCAGCTCATGTAATAGAGGAGCCGGTTTACCCTGGATGGTCTCGTCATTTCGATCAGGGCGAATTGAAGAAACGGATCATTCTTGAGTGTGGCCGGGAAATTTAACATCCGCTTCGCCGCCCCGATCTTCAGCGTCATGTTGAGATAAGGGCTGAAAATCATTCCGTAGGCGTGGAGGGGCGAGAAATTTCCAGCGTAATAATCCGCGGGGAGTTGGCTCATCGTAAACGTGGCGGGCGAGAACGAGATGACGATCTTCTTCCCGCGCAGGTCCGGACCAAGCGCGGCTAAATCCTGGGCTGTTGTCAGCGAGGCCGCGCCGAGGTTGGCAACTTGAAAAACCGTAAAACCGGTTGGGTAGGAAGCGAAGAATTTTTCGGCGTCATAGGATGTATCCAGCAAAGTGATTTCCGAACTTCCGTAAACGGGCAGGAGATCAGGCTGGTATAACGCCGCACGTTGCAAGGCAATCCCATTGATGGTTTGGTTTAAATTCAACGGGGCCAAGACATTTACATAACGTTGCTCTAACGATTGGGCATAGATATTGAATCCAATCATCGCCAGAGCGAGCAGGAGGATGGAAATGATGGCGGCGTTGAGATGCGGCGTCGATCTCATGGCTTGAGTTTTCCGTGATAATACTCGTCGAGGATCTGGTTTATATAGACCCATCCGTCGCGGCTGGTGTGTGAGCCTTGGTCGATGCTGAAATATTTGTCATGGTCATATTGGCGGAGATCCAGCAAAGGCATGTTGAAGGGATCGACGACCGAATGGAGTTTGGTGTAGAAAAAATCCTGGTTTTTTTCGTTGACACCCATTACCTCCCAAAGCGGGACGTTCAAGGGGCGGCTGAGAATCAACGGCTTGGCATCGAGTTGCTGTAAAACAATCAGCAGAACTTTGAAGTCGGTCCACTCCTGGGAGTTGTTCAAGAGCCTTCGATACAGCTCGTTATTCGATCCAGGCGGCTCAGGCAGGGTAATTCGGGCGAAATACCACCACATGAAATTTTCCACGCCGTATGGATTGGTGTTCGTATTTTTTATTTGTTCTGCCAACGCTTGCTGATGCACCCTGGTCCAATCGATGGTTTCAGGGACTTTGGGGACATTGGGATCGATGTGATGAGTCAGAATGTACAGGACGACTTCGTAGTGATCCTGTAATTCCAGGACTTTGGTTTGGAGTTCGCCGAGCGGCCACATGAGATAATACATCATACGGTTCTTGATGGAAGCATCGGAGGCGTTCCGAATGGCAAAGATCAAAAACGGATCTTGTTTGATTGTATCGTGATATTCCAGCAGGGATTGCGAAATTTCATTTTTGATGCCCCAACTCAGGTACGGACTGAAGACCGCTTCATAGGCGCGCAGCGGCGAGAAATTCATCGCGAAGTCGTGCTCAGGATCATTCTCGATGAAATACTTTTTGTTGATGAAAAACGATCCGGGCATGATCGAGAGCACGAACTTTTTCCCGCGCAGCTCCGGACCCAGCGCTGCAAATTCCTGCGCCAAGGTCACGGACAAAACGCCGAGGCTGGCTACATCGATTGTGGTAAAGCCGGTTGGGTACTTCGCAAAGAATTTGTCCGCCTGGTACGGCGTGGGAAGCAGGGTCAACTCGGAGCTGCCATATACCATCAGGATATCGGACTTTTTGAGCGCGGCGCGCTGCAAGGCAACTCCGTTCTCCATCTGGTTCAGATTCAATGGGGCCAGAGCGTTGACGTAACGAAGCTCGAGCGATTGAGCGTATAAATTGAATCCAACCAGCGCGGCGATGAGTGCAAAAAGCGAGATCAACGCGGCTGCCAGATGCGGCCTATCACTCATGCTTGTTTGACTCGTCCTTCGAAATATGCAATGATCTTTTGCGGCGTGGCCCAAAGCTCGCGGTCGATTTCGCCGGGTGAAACTTCGATGTGGAGCGAATCCGAGAGGGCGACAATCAATTCCACGGTCCCGAATGAATCGAGAATCTTCTCGCCGAATAAATCCAAATTCAAATCCTTGCTGACTTGGTCCGTGCCGGTGATATTTTCTAGTTCCTGCAAAACAATTTCAGAGACAGACATTTGTATCCTTGCGAATAAAGTTATGTAATTATACTTGCACGATATGTCGTTACAAGGCTTCGAGAAGTAATCTCCTTTAAATTCGGAGATTGCCACGCGGCACTGTTGATTGAGTAGCCGTGCTCCTCAGCGTATCGAAATCAAGCGCCGCTCGCAATGACATGTGATGATTATTCCTGCCATTCCAGTTCGTACTCGCCAATGGCAACCGTGTCGCCTTCCTGGACTCCGGCTTTGCGCAGCGCCTCGTCCACGCCGAGCGTCTCCATGATTTTTTGGAAGCGCCGCACGGAACCATCGTGTTCCCAATAGGTCATGGAGGCGGCGCGCTCGATGCCTGCGCCGGATAATCTCCATTCGTGGGCGCCCTCGCGTTTGACAAGGAAATCTTTCGCATCTTCCTTTGGACGATAGACGGGCAGCGGTGCTTCGGCCTCTTCCAACGCCGGAGCCTCGGCCAGCTTTTGCGCGGCTTTGAGCAGCAGCTCGCGCGTGTTCGTGCGCGCCAAGGCAGAGATGGTCATCAACTCGATCTTTTTCTTCTTCATGGCCTTTTTGATTTCGGCGAGCCGTTCCTGCACTTCCGGCTGGTCGATTTTGTTTAGCGCAACAATTTGCGGCTTCTTTGCCAGGTTGGGATCGAACAATGCCAACTCGGAATTGATCTGGCTGTAGTCCGCGATGGGATCGTTCGATAAGCCGTCGAGCAGATGAACCAGGACGCGCGTGCGCTGAATGTGGCGCAAGAAGTCGTGACCCAGTCCCACGCCGTGCGAAGCGCCTTCGATCAGGCCGGGGATGTCGGCCAGGACAACCGTCGTGTTTTCGTCAACGTTCGCCACGCCGAGATTCGGATCGAGCGTTGTGAAAGGGTAGGGCGCGATCTTCGGTTTGGCGTTGGTCAACACCGATAACAGCGTCGATTTGCCCGCGTTCGGAACGCCGATCAGCCCGATGTCGGCGATCAACTTCAATTCCAGTTTGAGACGTTTGCCTTCGCCGGGTTCGCCTTTTTCCGCGGTACGCGGCACCTGGTTGCGCGGCGTGGCGAAATGCTGGTTGCCGCGTCCGCCGCGTCCGCCTTTGCAAATTGTCAGGCGCTCATTTGCTTTGGTCAGATCGCCAATGAGTTCCGCCGTATCCGCGTCGTAGATCACCGTGCCGGGTGGAATCAGGACGATCAGGTCTTGTGCGGATTTCCCGGACATGTTGTTTGGCCCGCCGTTCCTGCCATCTTTTGCAAAATAACGCGTGACGTGGCGAAAAGCTTGCAGCGTGTTGAGATTCGTTTTGACTTCGAAAATCACATCGCCGCCTTTTCCGCCATCGCCGCCATCGGGTCCGCCGCGCGGGATGAACTTCTCGCGATGGAAATGTACCATTCCATCGCCGCCTTTGCCGGATTTGACTTCGATTTCAGCTTCGTCGATAAACATGGCTCGATTATAAACGACCCCCTGCATCCTTTGGGCTGTTGGAATAAAAGGGCTACCTCGCCAATTTCCAAGCCGCGGGCAGGGCCAAAGCAGCGGCGATCCATTTGATGACATCACCGATCAAAAAAGGTAGCAGTCCCGCGGTAATCGCAGTACTGAGATTGCCTAACATGATTGCCAACCAGGTAACGCCGAAGAGGTAAATAATCAGTGTCCCAATTGCAAACGGGATGAACGAAGTGCGCACCGTTCTTTCGAGACCGCGTTCAGCGAGTCTCCCAATCACGTAGCTGGCAGCGATGAAGCCGATCAAGTATCCTGCGGTAGCACCGAAGAGCACGTGCACTCCGCCAGCGCCACCCGCAAAGAACGGCAAACCCATCACGCCCTCAATAATGTACAAAATCAACGCAGCCGAGCCGCGTTTCGATCCCAACGCCGCTCCGACCAGCAACACGGCAAAGGTCTGACCTGTAATGGGCACGGGCGTGAATGGCAGGGGAATGCTGATTTGTGCAAAGACTGCAACGAACAGGCTGCCTGCAATAATCAAAGCAAGGTCGCGCAATCCCAAGTTGATGCGAGAAAAATAACGACTAGAAAGGGTAGGAGCTAAAGTAGTCATCTAAAGTTTCCTTTTTTAAAAATAGTGAGTTGTATATTCC
>JBJKOR010000429.1:0-2324 GCA_046707185.1 Anaerolineales bacterium
CCTTATGATTATTGGATGGCGCGCTTTCCAATAACGAATGAACAGTACAACCAATATGTCATTGCGAAGAAATTAAGTCATCCTGTCAGCGAGTGGATGCAGAAAAAGAATCACCCAGTAACGCGCGTTTCGTGGAACAATGTGATGACATATTGTCAGTGGTTGAATAATTTGCTCAAAGGAGAATTATCTTCAGGATTGATCCTGCGTTTGCCCACCGAAGCCGAATGGGAAAAAGCGGCGCGCGGCACAGATGGCAGGGAATATCCTTGGGGTAATATATTTGATATCAACAAATTTAATGCGGCCTCGAATGGAGTAATAGCGGCTGCTAGATTATTTGGAAGTCATACAACACCGGTTGGTGCCTATTCCCCGCAAGGCGACTCGCCTTTTGGTTGTGCCGATATGGCTGGTAATGTTTGGGAATGGACACATAGTTTGTACAAATCATATCCATACAAGGCAAATGACGGTCGTGAAGATGAACAAGATTCTGGCTTTTACATTTTTCGCGGTGGTTCCTACGGCAATGTATCCAGGGTTGTGCGCTGTGCGGGCCGCGGCAGGGGCTATCCCGACCTCTGGGACATCGGCATCGGTTTTCGAGTCGTTGTCTCCTCGCGGAGCGAAGCGTAGCACCCTTTAGGGCAGCAGCTTCTCATAACTCTGATCTCTGAAACTCTGTACTCTGGCGCTCTGAGTCTTTTCTCCTCCCGCCGTCGCGAAGCATCCCGAAGGGGCAGGCGGGACTTTTTTGAACAGACTTCGGAAGTCTCAAAGACTTCCGAAGTCTATAATATTTGATGCGAATGATCAAACCTGCTCGAATCGTTCCACCGGCACGACAAATAACGATCCATGTTTTTCCCCAGGTGCATTGATGGCAACGGTTTCGCGAATCAGTCTGATGGCCGAATCGACTCGATCATCGTTCAAGCCAAGCAATAAAGTCGCCACGCCGCTTCGCAGGAATCCGCCCGTCGAGGCGATGCGCGTCACGCGGTAGTTCTCGCTGGTTATGGCTTTGGTCAACGCATCGGCTTCGTTGTCTTTGACAATCACAATAATCATTTTCATGGTAAACCTCCTATATCTGTAGGGGCACAGCGCCGCTGTGTCCTACAATTCCTCGAATCGTTCCACCGGCAAGGCAAACACGGTCGCGCCGCCGACCGTCACAGGAATCGGTGTGGGCATTGGGAGCGGCGAGCCTTCCAACGGCATGGATAGATATTCCACGCGCTGTCGGCAGCTTTTGCGCAACTCACGCAGCACCTCTTCCTCGTGCCCCCTGGGCAAACCGATCAATAGCGTCGCGTTGCGCCGTCCGAGGAATCCGCCCGCGCTGGCCAGATACACTACCGGTGCGCCGAACGAACTGACGGCGTTGGACGCAATGTCCAAATCCGGTTCCTGTACAATTGCCAATATTAGGAGATGCATGGAATTGGTCATAATTTGCTCCTCGTTACTTTGATGTCATTGCGAACGCTGGTCGAGTAAGCGGTGTTCTCCCGCTGTAACGCCCTGCGCCCTTTCAGGGTCGAGACCAAGTGAAGCAATCTCCTCTAACAGTCATCTGCATATTACATGAGCTTGCTTCTTGAAGACTCGCAATGACATTCGATAATATTAGCATATCATGTTTATAACATGGATACAATTAACGGATTGTTATCGGTGATGGTAATTTTCTTGCCGTTTCGAAATGTGATCTCGGTTTGCTCGAGGCCGCGCACGATTTTCAGCTCTTTATATAGAATGGTCACTGGCCAGGGGAACGGATTCTTGCCTTCGAGCCGGAGGCGCTCATCGGAGAGAATCGTCACGCCGAGCGTCTTCAAGAATAAACCAACGGGCGCCAGTCCCTCCAGGGCGCCGCGTTCACCGATTCCGCTTCCCGTCTCGGCGTGGTAACGCTGATAGAAAGCTTGATTCTGCTCGAGGCTTTGAATCACCGCCTTCATCGTACGGACGATCAAACGCGCAGCTTCGTTTCTGAGTCCATAAGCCAGCAGGCCCTCGCCGATCAACAAGTTCCAGGGGAGATGAACGCTCCTCGCAACCGAATCCGCTTCCGGTTCGGGAACGAACGGCAGGGCAGGAGTCCCGAAAGGAAGGCCAAAATATTCGGGGTTTTCCAAAGTGCTTGAGACCATCGCTTGTGCGCGGTCCTGATCCGGTGTGCCGGCCCAGAGCGGCGTGAAAAGCGTAATATCTTCGCTGGATCAGGAGCGCGCACAAGCGATGGTCTCAAATACTTTGGAAAACCCCGAATATTTTGGCCTTCCTTTCGGGACTCCTGCCCTGCCGTTCGTTCC
>JBJKOR010000430.1:0-4034 GCA_046707185.1 Anaerolineales bacterium
GTGTTTTCTCAAATAGTGTTTATCCAATAACTGCTGCTGCATGGGCTGGATTTCCGGCTCGAGCATCAAGGTGTGGAAGTTCATGAAAGCAACTTCCTCCAACACCACAGCGTTATGGACAGCTTCCGCAGAATCTGCGCCCCACACAAACGGACCATGGCTGTGAACCAGAACGGCAGGGATGGCATCCGGGTCTTTCCCCTGGAAGGTCTCTATGATCACCGTGCCAGTTTCCTTCTCATATTCGCCTTGGATTTCGGCTTTGGTCATCTTTCGAGTACAGGGAATCTCGCCATAGAAATAATCGCCATGCGTTGTGCCCAGCGCCATGATGCCGCGTCCCGCTTGTGCAAAGCTGGTCGCCCAGCGGCTATGAGTATGAACAACGCCGCCCACATTGGGAAAAGCTTTATACAGTTCGATATGCGTTGGCGTGTCCGAAGAAGGGTTTAACCTTCCATCCACAACCTTTCCCGTTTCCAATTCCACAACCACCATATCTTCAGCTTTCATGGTCTCATAGGGCACGCCCGAGGGCTTAATCACCACGAGGCCTCGCTCCCGGTCAATGCCCGATACGTTGCCCCAGGTGAAGGTGACAAGGTTATGCTTTGGAAGCAATAAATTTGCCTGAAATACCTGCTCTTTCAATCCTTCCAACATGCTGATTACCTCAAAGAATCCACAGCGGTTCTTTCAATGGAAAGTCCCTTTTTGTAACGTTCCATGAAAGCAGCAAAGCCCTGAACATCCTTTGGATCAGGAGCGATGGTTGTGACATTTTCTCCTGCAAAAACCTTATTCGAAAGATAATCTTCCAGAGTTTCGTTTTCTGCTTTATCGAGCATGTAAGAGGCGAGCAGGGCAATCCCCCATGCGCCGCCCTCGCCTGCGGTCTCCATCACGGAAACAGGGACATTCACAGCCGCCGCCATCATTCTTTGACCGACCTCCTTCGTTTTGAAGAAACCGCCGTGTCCAAGAATCTGGTCGATCTTTACGTGCTCCTGCTCGAAGAGAATATCCATTCCGATCTTCAGTGTGCCGAGCGCCGAGAACAAATGCACCCGCATGAAGTTCGGAAGCGTGAAACTACTTTCGGGCGTACGGATAAATACCGGGCGTCCCTCCTCGAGGCGTGTGATCGGTTCACCTGAAAAATAGTTATAGGAAAGCAATCCGCCGCAATCCGCATCGCCTGCAAGTCCCTTTTGATACAGCATCTCATACAATTTGGATTCGCCCATGTCCACGCCAAGCGCCGAGCTGAATTCGTGGAACAGATTGACCCAGGCATTTAAATCGGATGTACACGTATTGCAATGCACCATGGCGACCGGCTTTCCCGTGGGCGTCGTCACGATATCGATCTCGGGATATACCTTTGACAAGTCTTTTTCCAAAACGATCATGGCAAAGACAGAGGTTCCAGCAGAAACGTTGCCGGTGCGTTCCGCGACGCTGTTGGTGGCTACCATACCCGTGCCAGCATCCCCCTCGGGCGGACACAGCGGAATACCCGCTTTCAATTGTCCCATCGGATCGAGCTGCTTCGCTCCATCTTCCGTGAGGCTGCCCGCCGCAGTTCCCGCCAGGAGAACCTTGGGCAGGATATCTTGAAGTCGCCATGAGATATTCTCCGTCTCGAGCTTTTTATTGAACAGCTCGACCATTCGTTCATCATAATCGTTGATCTTGCTGTCGAGTGGGAACATACCCGAAGCTTCGCCAATGCCCAACACCTTTTGCCCGGTTAGTTTCCAATGGACATAGCCTGCCAGTGTGGTCAAGTGACTAATATCTTTAACATGAGTTTCCTTGTTCAATATTGCCTGATAAAGATGCGCGATGCTCCAGCGCTGAGGGATATTGAATTGGAATAATTCAGTAAGGTTCTCAGCTGCCCCTTCCGTGATGGTATTTCGCCAGGTGCGGAATGGGACGAGTAAATTGCCATCCTTGTCAAATGCCATATAGCCGTGCATCATACCGCTGAAGCCAATGGCTCCAATGGTTTTCAGCGTAACATTATATTTTTCCAAAACTTCGTTGCTGAGATTTCGATAGCTTGCCTGCAAGCCTTTCCAAATATCTTCGAGACTGTATGTCCAAATGCCATCCTCATATCGATTCTCCCATTCATAACTTCCCGAGGCAATCGGCGCATGGTCACTCCCGATCAACGCCGCTTTGATACGTGTCGAGCCGAACTCGATGCCGAGAGTAGTCTTTCCGCTCTCAATTGCCTTTTGAGTATCGTTTCGATTCATGTTCTTCTCCTTTACTCGAAATCATTATTTCAGAACTATATCTTGACCGAAGATTTTGTTTCAAGCAATTTCATAAAGATGACGAGCAATAATATGGTCTTGATATTCAGGAGCCAGTTCGCAGAAATAACCGCTCCAACCCCAGACACGTACAATCAAATTTTTATGATTCTCTGGATGAGCTTTTGCGTCCAATAACGTACTCAAACTTAGACTATTGAGCTGCAATTGCTGGCAGCCCAATCGGGCAAACGTCCGTACCAGCATGGCTGTTTTGCGAATCGACTCGGGGTCACGGAATACAGAATCCGAAAGTTCCATCGTGATCGGTCCACCATTGCAAATACGCTGATAGTTGATCTTGGCAAAGGATTGCAGCGTGCTGATCGGCCCGCGCACGCGGGTGCCCGGCGAAGGAGCCAGGTTGGCGCCGAATGGCTGCCCCTTAAACCTGCCATCGGCGGTCGCGCCAACTACAGGTTCACGCATCCCTTCGTGGCCGGAAGCCAGCCAAATATAATACATAGCGGAACCCGTTCCAGGTCGCAGAATGCCGCCGCGCGGAGTCCGTGGATACGACTCGCACGCATCCGCTAAATCATCAAACAGCTTTACAAGCAATTCATCCGCAGCCGCATCGTTATTTCCAACCTTTGGTCCTTGCTCTTCCAGTTTCTTCTGCAAGGGTTCGCAGTCTTTGAAGTCTGCATTCAACGCAGAGAGAATTTCTTGCGGCAAAATACTATGTTCGTCAAAGATAAACTTCTTTACGGCGGCTAACGCGTCCGCGGCATTGGATGAACCTGCGCCGTGAATTCCAAAGTTGTTATATTTCAAGCCTTGCGATAGATCACGCCCCTGCTCGAGACAATCACGCATAAAGATCGAATAGTAAGGAGCGGGAGGCAATAACAAGCGCGAATACGTATCAGCCAGACAGTTGACTTGTTCTCGAACTTGAACTTTGACCTGCTCGAGGATTTGATCGAAATCCGCGCCAGCAGTGAGTCCGTCGCGTACTGCCCGGTCAACTGCCGCCGGGAATGACACCGCGCCAATATTGACCACTTCCATGCCGCGGCCTGGGATGATGAATTCCCAACATGCCGCGACGACATAATCGCGTGCATCTTCAAGTTCATAGCCGTGCGCTACAAGTGCAGGAATAACAACATCATCGTTGCTATATTGCGGGAATCCCAAACCAATGCGAGTAAGCTCGGTGGCCAGACTCAACAATTCCAAATCGGTTTGAGCGGAGATACGCAGATTGATCTTGGGGTCGATCATTGCCACATCGCGTGCAACGCGTAAGACCATGTACGTCAGTTCGTTGACCGCTGATTCGCCGGTTGGCGTGACGCCGCCCAAAGTCAGAGTCTGACCGTTATCGCCTTGTTGTACACCGGGATATAAATCACTATCTTTGTTCAATGAAATAAAGAATTCTGCGAGCAAATCTTCCGCTTGTTGAATCGTGAGTCGCCCCTCGGCAAGATCCGCCTGCAGATACGGCCACATAAATTGATCAAAACGTCCGAAACCAACATGATAATTCCCGCCCAGCCAAACTACAGAATGTCCAAGCCGCAGCGATTGCAAAGCCTCGTGAAAAGTGCGGGCCGGATGTTCAGGCACATTTTCCAACGTCTCAGCGAGATCGTCCTTTCCCAATTCACGCACCCGGCTTGCGTATCGAGAAGCCAAACTTATGACGGCGTCAATATCTTCAATGACACAATCCAGAAATTCAACGGCTGAAGG
>JBJKOR010000431.1:0-2888 GCA_046707185.1 Anaerolineales bacterium
AGTTAATTGACGGTAACGCAATTGATTGATCGTTTCGCCGTCTTTATTCACCGCCAGCATATTTCCGTAAACCATCACAGCCTGCGGATTCGATTCAAAGGCCGCCGCTGCTGATTGAATTGCGCCGGGTAAATAATAATCATCCGAGTTGAGCCACGCCACAATTTCGCCGTGCGCTCGTTTCATGCCTTTATTGATCCCGTCCGCCTGCCCCGCATCTTTTTCCGAAACCCAATACGCCAAGCGCGATGAATATTTTTTGATGACGTCCACGCTTCCATCGGTTGATCCGCCGTCGATTACGATATATTCAAGCTCAGGATAATCCTGTTCGAGAACGGAACGAATCGTCTGCTCGAGATAAGCGGATTGATTGAAAGAGGGTGTAACAATCGAAACAAGAGTCATAATAATTGGATGTGGATGATAAGTCGTTATTGCTTGAGGCAGCGTCCTTCGCGAAGCATCCCGTGGGACGCCGCCGGGGACGGCGGCTGGAATATAAATTATTTGGGCTTATGCAAATCGTACAGTACAAACCCATCACCTTGTGCAGCGATAGTATATCCATCCAAAATCTTTTTCAATTCAGGTTGGGCGTTTAACTGATTGGAGGCGCTTACCAAAAAATAATCCCGGCCCGCGACCAGCTCAGCAAACTTGGCCTGTGCATTGACCGTTGTGCCTTTCGCCTCAGTGAGACCATTCACGTACGGCCACAACACAATCTTTCGCCAGCCGTAATACATCAGCCGATACCCGTAATCTTGAGTCAAGCCGATGAGATTGGCATCCGCAGGAATCGCTTTTGCCATATTTTCCCAGTAGGCCGGTTCGCGGCGATAATCCGCGGCCTGTGCGACCAAATCAGAGCGTGCAACCCAGGATTGATAACCGATGGCGAAAAGGACAAGGGTGATCAGCGCGGCTTTGAGCCAGCGCGTCTTTCCGGACACTTGAGCGGCTACCGTTTCGATGACCGGCACCAATCCCAAAGCGACAATTGGAATCAACTGAATATGATAATAACTATGTGTGTACATCTGGAACGGAAGCGTCAGGCCGTAGATAAAATATCCGATCCAGATTCCGATCAACATCCAGCGCAGACGCGGCGGCATGAGAAAGACACCCACGACACTGAGAAATAGAATGGTCAATCCAAACAACGAACCGATGAAGCCCAGCCAATGAGCGTAGAAACTCGTCGTCGTGATCAATTGAATCAGGGAAACCGTCCACGCAAAGAAATACTCATCGGAGCGACCCGGATGCCCAAGGATGTAATAGATAAAAGCGGGGATCGCCATCAACGCCATCATCGCCCACACTTGGGCAGATTTCCAGAACCTTAATCCAAGCGTGGACAAAACTGCCGCAATCGCCGCGCCGATGACTAAAAAGACGATTACTATTTTCACTAAAACTGCAAAGCCAATGAAGATGCCCGCCAGAACAGCCCATTTCCATTTTTGTTCTGTTGACCAAAGGTAAAGAAAATAGATTCCAACGATGAAGGCTGAGGTCATCAACGGGTCGGGCTGAAAGGAGCGGCTGGCTTGAACCGCAAAGGGCAAAACCAAATAATAGGCCAACGCAATCAAGGCCGAAGTCGGGGAAGCGATGCGTCGCGCAAGGTCGAACAACGCCAATCCAGCTAAAAGCCAAAACAGCGTTTCATAAACGCGCGGTACGGCGATATTCTCACCGCCTGTCCACGTGTACGTCCATGCGGTAATCGCTTCGGTAATTGGCGGCTCATATTGTCCAACCGCGTTGTAAAAGGCTTTGGCAAGAGCCGCTTTTTGCGGATCAGGATTTGGGAGGAGTTTATAGTAAATGGAACGCGCCACAATGAGATTGCGCAACTGGCGCACCGGATGGAAATCGAGCGGCGGGACGGTGATGTTGATAAAGCGCAGACCGGCTCCGAGGAGCAGCAATAGAATCAGAAGGACGCGCCAATTGAAAATTTTAGAGGGAAACGAGGATGACATTGAGTAATCCGTTTTATGTCGTTGCGAGCGACCGCACAGCGTGCCTTTGGCAAGCAATCTCCAGCTCGGTGGTTAATTGAGATTGCCACGTCGCTTGGTTTCGATACGTGGAGCCGCTGGTTGAGTAGACCGAAGGTCATATCGAAACCAGGCGCCACTCCTCGACCAGCGCTCCTCGCAATGACATCGAATATCAGAACAATGAATTGTAGTCTACTTTTGGAAAGATCGTTAATTTGCCGCCGATGGTCGCATCGAGAACTTCGCGCCCGGCTTTGTGATAGGCATCGCGCGCTTTGTGATATCCAATCTCGGACGTATCGAGGTCGGGCAACTGCCAGCGGAAACCTTTGCCGAAATACTTGCCGGAGAAATGATTTGGGTCATCACCGGTTGAGACGATGGTTTTATTTGCATCGCCTTTTGAT
The DNA here is from genome assembly GCA_046707185.1 of Anaerolineales bacterium. Lineage (GTDB taxonomy): Bacteria > Chloroflexota > Anaerolineae > Anaerolineales > Villigracilaceae > Fen-1038. Next base: position 2,426 of record JBJKOR010000431.1, read on the forward strand.
GTGTAATTGTGGTCCACGCCGATCAGGATGACTTTTTCAAAGCCCATATAAAACGCAAGCTGCAAGGCCACGTTTGTAACTGTTGCGCCCTCCCAAACGCGGCGGGTCATATCATAACCAAATCTCGGACCCGTATAGGTTGTATATAAAAACATCATATCGTTGGGAAAACGTTGGAAGTGGCGATTGGAATGCCAGGCGAGGAATTTCGGAATCGGCAGCGCAGCGATCTCATCTGCGCATTGCTCGATGACGAGATCGTTGATGGAGACAAAATAGGTCGTCGTAAATCCAAGTTCGGGAAACAACAAATAAATGCGATTCATTCCAAAGGTGAATTCATTTTTTAATTTATTTAAATCCGTTTGCTTGAGACTCGGCCCATTGCCAATGATAAAGGCGCGTTTGCCTTTATGAATATTATGATAGTGCGCTATTCGAGCGCGGCTTTTACGCCGCCACG
>JBJKOR010000432.1:0-2994 GCA_046707185.1 Anaerolineales bacterium
ACCTTTCTCAACGAAATATACAATGTCCCCACGCCATCCCTCCACATATCCCAAGCCAATTTCCATATTCGGAGCATCATTTAATCCTGTTGTCACAGGAGTATAGAGAGGCTGCTTAGAATGAAGACTCTTCAACTTTTCCACGAGATGCAGAATCAGCTTTCCGCTTGTTTCCGCCTCCGCCATGCGCATCGCCATGCGGGCGAAAACATCGCCTCGAAGATCGTGGGGATAAACAGGCACGTTCCGTGTCGAGTATTCATTTGATTCAGACTCAACCGTTGCTCTTAGTTCTTCCTGAATTTGCAGATCTTTATAAATACCTTGAGGATGTTGAAGACGCAGGTCTTGGTCAAAGTGGCCAGAAGCGCGAGCAATTAATCCGGTCGCGTTGTTTGCTTCCGCAGCGGTAAGAACACCAATGTCCATCATGCGGTCGCGACATTCCGGTTTCTCCAATATAAATTTGCCTTTTTCCAAGAACTCTTCCATGACAGCCCGAATAATCCGTTCTACCATTTCCAAATCCACTTCTTGTGAGATCATTACGCCGCCTGGGCGATTGATCCCGCGCAACAAACGCTGTCCGCACAAACGCTGATTCAATTGAAGCAACGCCTCCCGCAGCAGGCCAATCTCAGAGGCAGGGCGTTCGAAAGCCATATCGTGAGCAAGCGCACCTACATCCGCAATATGGTTATACACTCGCTCCAGTTCAAGGAAAAAGGCGCGCCAATACAGTATTGGCTCTGGGAGCGTTACATTCGCAATGCTCTCAATGGCTTGACAATAGGCCATAGAATGAGCAAAGGATGAATCACCCGATACTTTCTCGGCCAACTCCCAGCCGTTCTCGAGGGTATACTGCGCTTCGAACAATTTTTCGAGGCCGCGGTGCTTATACCCCAAACGCGGTAGCAATTCCTCCGGCACTTCACCCGCAACGTAAAAAGGAAAATGACCGGCCTCGATAACACTAGCATGGATTGGGCCAACCGGTAAGATAAACATTCCTTCGGGCATGGACAAGGACGGTGGTTCTGGCGAGCGATTTGTGTTCTGCCTAGACTCGATCCATTCCCGAACATCTTCCAACTTTTTGGTGCGACGTAAGGGATAAGGTTGGGATGCATATACGGATGTGTGGAGAATGGCTCCCCGCTGAGTTTGGAAATTGTCTCCTCGCGCCACCAACCCAAACATGTCCGCTGTCTCATCTTCCAGCGGTTCGACGTTTGGGAAGCTCTCCCGTATGGACGGGTAAAGGGGATCTTGAGGGTTTTCAACCAAGTATTCCAAGATAACCAGTTCATCTTCCTTCGACGCCGACAGAATGTAGTAAATCTTGAAAGTGCGATCCATTCGCAATCGTTCGTCAGTGGCGGCCATTGTAACGAGGGAATAGCTCTGTTTGCTCGCCCATTGGCATAGATGCAGCAAATCTTCTTCACTCTTGAGAATCAGATGCCGTTCGTTGGAAGCATGGCGCGGCAATTCCACGACTTCGGATTTGCAAAACTCTTTGATGCCCGAATCAATACTCATAGTTACACCTGGTTGATGATTTTGACACTTTCATTGATGATGTTTGCCAGCGGCGGCAGGACTAAAATGCCCAGAACAAGCATGAGTACAAATAAGAACACAAGGGGTCCTGTTTCAGCCAGACCAACATCTTTCAGATGCAAATCGCCTTCCATCTTGCCAAGCACCAATCCACCCAGATGCTTCACTAATCCATAGAAAATAAGAGTAGTAGAAATAACGAAGAGAACCACTGCACCAATTACAACCGGTTCGGAAAATGTAGGATATAGTGAGGCATTTCCGTTCCAGAAACGGCTGAGCGCTCCCCACAAGATAATAAATTCGCTCATGAAGATATTGAACGGCGGAGTACCGACCAACGCCAGACCGCCCAATACCAGGATACTACCAGTCAAAGGCATGCTTCTCAGGATTCCTGTAATCTTTTCCTGCGGAATACCCTGTTTCTCGTATTGCTTCATCACGTTTCCAAAGGTCAGGAACATCAATGCTTTGGTAATGGCATGGTTGAGCATATGCAAGACCGCCCCAAAGATTGCAATCGGCCCGCCCAAGCCCAACCCAAAGGTGATAATTCCCATGTGTTCCAAGCTGTGGTAAGCCAAAACGCGCTTGAATGGATTCTCTTTCAAGATAAAAGGCGTTGCTACCAGCAGAGAAAGTGAACCCATCCCCAATAAAGCAATGGATGTCCATAGGTTACTGCCCAGCACAATGTTAGTAAGTGTATAGAAACGCAAGATCACATAGAGGGCAGACTTGAGCAATACCCCTGAGAGCAGGGCGCTTATTGGCGATGGCGCCTCCGCGTGACCATCGGGGAGCCATGTGTGCATGGGAGCCAATCCAGCCTTGGTCCCATAGCCAATCAAGGCAAACAAGAAGGCAAACCAAACAAAAGTCCGGCTCGTTTCATTTGATAGCGATCCGCTTTGTGCCAATCCCTTTAAGTAGGTCCAATCCATAACCATATCCCTAGGATTTAAGTTCGCGTACAAGTCTTGCGGAACAGCCTTTGCTAGAAATATAGTGCCCAAGAGAGCCAAGATAATACCAGTGGAAGTAATGATCAGGTACTTCCATGTAGCTTCCCACGAAGAGCGTTTGCGTTGATAGGCTATCAGGAAGGCTGAGCCGACTGTAGTTAATTCAATAGCAATCCAAACACCTACTAGGTTATCCACTATCGGTACCAAGAGCATGGTAAAGTGGAACAGGTTGACCAACGTATGGAATGTGACAGGTTGCTGCAACAAATTATCGGCTTGAACATTTCCCAAATAAGACAGATCGTTCCACGAGGCAGCTAGGGTGATGACATTAATCAACAAGATGAAGAAGACGCTTAATTGGTCAAGATGGAAATCTATTGTCACAACAGGTTGGAGGTTTAAAGAAAAGTCTGTAGGATAGTTGGCTGGAGACGCTATCAGCATTAGAATGGAC
>JBJKOR010000433.1:0-12803 GCA_046707185.1 Anaerolineales bacterium
CACATACTGAAACGAGATCGGAACGATAGGCAAGTGGCTGACTGACTTGCACTTTGCAGATGTGAAGGTATTGCTTATCTCCGGCCCAACAAATTCACCTATAGGGTGAATTTAATATACCACAAAACGTTGCTAATTTCAAGGGTTCCACAAATCACACAATACCTTCACATCTGCAAAGTGCAAGTCATTCAGCCACTTGCCTATCGTTCCGATCTCGTTTCAGTATGTGAGGTCGTTTTAGTAATGAGGAAAACCATCCGCGTGCGGAGCGATACGATAGATTTCCGAACGAAAGGCAAGCGCAGAATCAATAGCAGGGCAATGACGATGCCATACGTGATCGGCGCGCCGATATTTCCCGAAAGGTGAAAAACGTCGCCTTTGACATCCATGGCGTAATGCAGCGCCGCAATCGGCGCGATGATATAAACGAGCTGATGCAGCCGCCTCCATCTCTTACCAAGGCGGATTTTCCAAATATCGAAGGAGGTCAACGCCAGCGGGACCAATAGAATGAAGGCGGCTATCCCATAAAGAATATATGACTTTTGGATTATGGTTTGAACGAGCAAACTCCAGGCGATCCCGTTATTCAAATCCACAAAGATGATCACGTGCAGCACGGCGTACATCATCGCATACAAGCCCAATGCGCGGCGGCGTTTGAGCAGTTCGCGCCAGCCGAGCAGCGTGGTCAACGGTGTGCAAGCCAGGGAAAGCACGAGCAGCGCAATGGCATGGCGGCCGGTAAGGATTTCCATCTGCTGGATGGGATTGACGGTCAAATAGGAGGTGGATACGCCAAAGGCAAAGTAGACGAACAGTCCGTAGGCGATCAATGCCAGCGTGGACCATGCATAGACGTGCATGGCGATTTGCAACGGGGTGAATGGAAGTTTTCTAATCCAGCGGATTAAAGTCATTTTGGAAATTATATCCCTCGTAAACGGTGCGAAATGGAACGGATTCCATGCAAGCCCGAAAGTTTGGGATGGATGCGGAATTCAAGAGGCAATTTCGTCAGCCACAACATATTCAGAAATTTCCTGTCTTGTTCAGCACCTTACAAAAAAGTTAGGGCTTTTCTTCCTGAGAAAAACATGATAGCATCCGCCGCGTATGGCTTATCTCGAGAAAGCCAATCATCAAAGAAAGGAGGCTCCCATGCTGTTTGCACCCAAAGAAAAAGGCCAAGGTTTAGTCGAATATGCGTTGATTCTTGTTTTAGTTGCTATCGTCGTCATTGCTGTCTTGGCGATCCTAGGCCCCATGGTTGGCAACGTATTCAGCAAGATCAATAGTACGCTCTCTAATGTGTAACATCCGAGAGATCGTCTAGTCAAAAACTCACCCTGGTGTTTCTTCAGGGTGAGTTTTTGATTTTGATGTAGCTTATCGTGTGCGAACCCTCATTTTTGAGAAGCAGTCCACATGTGATGACCATCGGTGCTGATCTCGATCCAGCCATTCCGATCCGTGCGAAGCAGCGGATAACCGGCCAAGGCGTCGAGCGTTGCCTGATCGGGCAGGCCGTTCGGATCTCCGGCCGCCACGCTCAACACCACCAAGCGCGGGTTCAGGTTTTGAATCCATTCCGGAGGGGTAAGCGGGGCATAACCGCTTTGCGACAACGACAGAACTGTCACGGGTCCCACGGTCTTTCCATTTTGCAGGTTGTTCAATGTGTCGAAATTTTCCCCGATGGGAAGCAAAGCCCGGAAGTCATTCCACTCGATCAGAAGCGTGGAGCCGAGCGAGGAAACATCCAGCACTTTCAGTGTAACTCCATTGCCAAGATCGAGCACTTGTGCAGCTTGCGCCGGTGTGACCGTCATGGATTGACCTGCGAGCCAGCTGGTCAACTGCCGGGATGAAAAGGATGCTTCCTCATTGCCGCTCCATAGAATGTTCGCGGGCGGATAGCGCAGGAGAACGCGCGGCAGGGAAGCCACTTGATTCTCGTTTGTGGAGGCGACGATGAGCCAATCCAATTTACGATTCAATAACGGGATTCTTTCTCCGAGCGCGTCTGAAAGCAGCGACGCAGACGGGCCGCCGTTGATCAGGATGTTCCTTCCGCTGGGAGTTTGAACCAGCACCGCGTCCCCCGAGCCGACATCCAGAAACGTAATATGCAGCCTGCCATCGGACGTCCCGGCCAGCACGCGCCACGCAAGGAGCGCACAAATGAACATGGCCGCCAGGATGGTGGCCACCGTCAGGCTGGCAAATCTACGATTGAGCGAGGCAAGATATTCCTTGATGCGGGAGCCGGAAAATGTCAACGTAAGAACCACCCCATAGAACAGGAAGATATAGAACGGGGAAATATTGGCAAGCGGAATCGTCCCATGCGGAATGCTTTCGAAGAATTCCACCATGCGAATGGTATAGGCCGTCAGGGGCCAGGCGATCCATGCCATGATTTGTCCCAGAGGCAGCCAAACCCAGCTGAGAATAAGAGCCAAACCGCCGAGGATCATCACCGCCGGTTGGACCGGCAGGACGAACGGATTGGCGATCAACGACACGAGTGAGATTTGTTTGAATTGGTAGGCCATAATCGGTAGGGTGGTGAATTGTGCTGCAAGGGTGAGGAGAAAAAAGTCGGAGAGCATCTTCGAGAGTTGTTGCGCGTTAGACTGCGGAAAATATCGCGCGATCAGATTCCCGGCAAAGCGTTGAAGCGGTTCGCCGTAAAGGATAAGTCCCAAGGTTGCAAAGAAGGATAACTGAAAACCAACGTCCCACAGAACAAGCGGATTCCATAAAGCCATCAAGGCCGCGACGAAAGCCAATGTATTGATTCCCGATTGCCGCCTGCCAACCTGCATGGCAAACAAGGAAAGCGTACCCATTAACGCAGCACGCACCACTGAGGCATTGGCTCCAACCAAAAATGTATAAAAGGCGATGCCGATCACAGCTACGAACGCACCGCGTCGCCGACCGAACAGGCGGCCAAAAAGGGCCATAAAAATCCCGGCAATGATCGAAATGTTGAAACCGGAAATGGCAATGATGTGCGCTGTGCCCGTATCCTTGAAAGCCTGCTGAATCGGAGCAGGCAGGCCGCTGGGGACACCCAGTAAAATACCGTTGAGCAGGGAAGCTTCGGGGTCCGGAAAGATGCGATAAATGTTATCGAGCGATTCCTGTTTGATCGTGTAAATGAATCGAATGATAGGGTTTCCTTCATTGCCCGGCAGGAGAGTCACCTGGCTGTTCGGCATATAACTGAGGATGCCTTGATTGGCAAGGTACTCCTGATAGGAAAAGTCCTCGTTCTGGGGCGGCGTCTGCAGCTTGCCTCGCAAACGGACCTCATCGCCATATTCATACGTCTGACCAACAGGGGCGCGCGCCAACAATAATCCGTTGACATGGAAAATATTCTTCCCATCATCCAGTTGTGTAACGTTCAACCGAAGATTGGTATAGGTATCGCGATAATCGGGTGGGTCGACCAGCGTGCCTGTGACCAGCATCGTGTATTTTCGATCGTTATACCAGGATACATCGGCAGTTGTGATTTTGTGGATGGTTTGCTGGTACCGCATCGCGCCGAGCAGGAGCGCAATGAAGGAGGCGGCAATCAGCCATAAGTTCAGTGATGCCAGCCGGTCAAACCTTCGGCGAAAATATATGGCATTGATAATCGGTATCAATGTAATGATCAACCAAACCGGCAGGGGTGCGCGCAGGAAACGATTCAGCACAATGCCGGTGAGGAATGAAACCGAGACCCAGAGCAATGGCAAGGTCATGGCAGGATTGTACAATAAAAGAAGCCTTTTTGAGGAGTGGTATAATGCCACAATAAATTGGGTGCGCCAAATGATGAGGCTCGTTGGCGTCAATAAAATACCTTTTCGGCTTCCCGAATGATAGCTTCTACCAAAGAATGGCTGGCGGAAGCTTTTTTATTGCCACTGGTAAATCATGGAATTTGTTTCTCTTTCGCTTGTAATTGCGCTTATCTTTTCGCCCTTGGCATCTGCAATGGCTTATATTATTACGTATGGCGAATACTTGCGTCATTATCCCGATAAAAAGCAGCCCATGAAGTTGGCGCTGGAGGCCGCGCTTGTAACACTTGTATTCTTTGTTGGAGTATCATTCATTGTCGGCTTTGTTCTCGAAAATATAGTAGGCTCAAAGGGCCTATAAATTAAATAAGGAGATTGTTCGATGTCCAAAATAACATTCATTCACGCCCGCGAAATTCTTGATTCGCGCGGCAATCCCACCGTTGAGGTGGAGGTCAAACTGGCTGATGACGCTCTCGGACGCGCTGCCGTTCCATCCGGTGCTTCCACCGGCATACACGAAGCTCTGGAATTACGCGATGGAGATAAGAAGCGCTTTGGAGGAAAAGGCGTTCTGAAAGCTGTGGAAAATGTCAACGGTTCGATTGCCAAAGCCCTCGTTGGGTTAGAGGCGTCGGATCAAACTGCGATTGATAAAGCCATGCTGGCATTGGATGGCACGCCGAACAAAAGCAAATTAGGCGCAAACGCCATCCTGGGCGTCAGCCTCGCGGCGGCACGCGCCGCGGCCAATTCCAGGAAAGAACCGCTTTATCAATATCTGAGCAAAGGCACGGCGAAACTGATGCCGGTGCCGATGTTCAATATCTTGAACGGCGGCGTGCATGCCAATTGGCAAGGCACGGATTTTCAAGAGTTCATGATTGCGCCAGTAGGCGCGCCAAACTTTCACGAAGCCTTGCGCTGGGGAAGTGAAGTATATCAATCGCTCAAGGGTGTACTGAAAGACGGCGGATATTCCGTGGGCGTGGGCGATGAAGGCGGATTCGCACCGGTGCTCAAGAAGAATTCAGACGCTGTAGATTTGATTCTCAAAGCGATTGAAAAAGCTGGCTATAAACCTGGCGAACAAGTAGCCATCGCTCTGGACCCCGCCTCGAGCGGATTCTACGAAGACGGCAAATACCACCTCCGTACCGAGAATCGCAAAGCTACTTCCCCCGAAATGGTTGACCTATATGCGGAATGGGTCGACAAGTATCCCATTGTTGTCCTGGAGGATGGCCTCGCCGAGGATGATTGGGACGGTTGGAAGTTACTCAATCAGACCATCGGCAAGAAGGTCGAGCTTGTTGGCGATGATCTGTTCGTTACCAATGTGGAGCGCATCGAGCGCGGAATCAAAGAGAATGCTGCCAATGCGGTCTTGATCAAACTGAATCAGATTGGCTCGCTCACGGAGACCATCGCGGCCATCGAGATGGCGCGCAAGGCAGGTTGGGGTGCGATGGTTTCACACCGCAGCGGTGAGACGGTGGATTCTTTCATCGCCGATTTCACCGTAGCCATGGCGACCGGTCACCTAAAAACCGGTGCGCCTGCTCGCGGCGAACGCGTCGAGAAATATAACCAGTTGATGCGAATAGAAGAAGAGTTAGGCGATAAAGCGGTCTATGCCGGACGCAAGGGCTTCGTGCGCTGAACCCGACAAAGTCATTGACACAAAAACAGGATCATCCCGATCTGGGGTGATCCTGTTTTGTTTATTCAAAGATCGCGTCATATAAGTCTTTGCCGTAACTGGTCTGTAGCGGCTCGCCCTTGATCAATTTGAAAGTTCGAGTTCCATCTTCCTTTCTCTCCGCCCGTAAATAGATCGCATCTTCCATCTTCTTGTCATAAAAGCCATGTGCGAACTCATATTGATGCGTTACAAAGAAAACTTTGACGTGCTTCTCTAATAATGCCGTGACGATTTGTCTCGCAATTTCCGAGCCTTCCCGTTCATTCGTCGCGGCGAAGGATTCATTGAATAGCACCATCGAATCGGGTTTGAGATGATCCACAATACTGCTCATGCGGCTGAGTTCTTCATCGAACTTGCCGCTAGTCATGCTGGCATCTTCTTCCCGCTTGTAATGGGTGAATAAACCAGTGCATACATTGGCGTGGAAAGATTCGGCAGGCACAAACATCCCGCATTGCATCATCAGTTGCGCCAAACCGATACTGCGCAAAAACGTTGATTTGCCGCCCTGGTTGGCGCCTGTGATGACAACGAGATTCTTGCCATCTGCATCTACATCATTGCCCACCACCTTTTGTTTCATCGTTAGCGCCAGTGTAACATCGTACAAACCAGTGAATGAATGTTGGCGGTGGTTGGCTGATGCAGGCTTGGGAAATGTAATGGCTTCTCCCAACTGAGTGAGTTGCTCCGATAGATTCAAACAGCCCATGTAAAATGCCAATTCTGTTCGAAGTGCGTTAAAAAAACTGTCGATATGATCCGCAGATTGGGCAACCGCATTAGCGACCAGATTGACGCCTTTATCTCTTAAATCTCCCAGTGTCCTTGCCCCGCCTTCGTCGCGAGGATCAAGAGAAAACGAATAGACGGTTGATCCTGGGGAAAAGATACGTTTTATCCAAGGCTGTTCATTGGGATTTGGTTTTCGAAGAACATAGCTAATGCCCTCATTACCTGGCCCCAGCTCAGCGCTGAGCAGAACACCGTCATTGAACTTCAATTGTTTGAGATGATTTTCCACAATTCTGAAGTATTCATCATCCAATTCCTGCTGGATCATCGCAAAGAACCTTCGGAAGCCCGGCGATTCGAATTCGGCAGCGTGTTCGTCTGCTATCTTCTTCAAGACCTTGAGGAGGCCAACGAACATCTCCAGCATCTCGCGCGCGCCGCTCAGCACACTGCTTGGATACGTGCTAAAAACACCCATCCAGTGTTTTTGCTTGTTTTCGATGGCCTGAATCGGAATGCGGTAAATCTGCCACACGATATTGGGATGTTTCAGGCAGTCCTTGAGAATCGCTTGACGATAGTGAATCACATCCGGCGAATCCAAGCTCGACAGAACGGCCCGTTTCGCTACATCGAGGAGAAACTCATCTTCCAACGCCATGGCGTTGAAAAGCGTGTCCAGTTCCAAGTCTTGGATGAACGCCGGTTCAACAGAGGAGAGCTTCTGTCTCGGTACAAGCCTCTGTTGAGGAGAAGGAGGCGGGACCGATTCGAAATCCCGGTCGGGATACATCAAGAATACTTTCATGATCGGATGCGCTCCTTGATCTGCGCATACGTCAGGCGATGCTTTTCGGCAATCGAGAGTGCGTATGCCAGCCCGTCCGCAGGTTTACGGATAATCTTGAAAGTCCGCTCCGCCGGATTCTCAGGCACAACAGTACTCACCATGCTGACCGTTTTTTCACTTAAGGATGACAGTTCATCCATGAACGTGACGCATACGCATAACGTATCCCGTTCCATCACCCTCGTCATGATTTCCTTGCTCAGGAATACGGCGTCCTTCAATGTAGTGGAAGCAAAGACCTCATTCAAAATCAGAATGCTGTCGGAGGCAGCTTTTGAAAGGATCGTATGAATACGGTACAGATCATCTTCCAGCTTGCCGCGCAAATTGCTGATGTCTTCCTCGCGCTCGAACTGTGTAAAGATTTGATCACAGAGAAACAGCCGCGCCTCGCTGCCCGGAACAGGAAGGCCGAGGCTGGCAAGATAATGTAATTGCCCGAACGTGCGCGCAAAAGTAGTTTTGCCGCCCTGGTTCGGTCCCGACACCACAATAATACGCTCCAGCCCTTTCAAAGAAAAATCGTTGCATATTACCTGTTTCTCAGAATGAAGCAGGGCGTATGCCAGGGCCAGATCGAATCCGTTGTAGTTATACACCTCGCGGCTCGCGCCAACCTGTGGGTAACAGAAATCAAGCTTTTTCGATTTTATGCTGCTTATAAATTCCAGATAGGAAACATAGAATTGTATTTCACGGTCAAAAGCGCGAATTGTCTCATCGACAAATTGAGCATGATGCAGGCAAAATTGATCCAGAGCAGTAAACTGACTGGGATGCAAGCGCGCCACAAATTCGAGAATTTGCGCTTCGATATGATTCATGCCAGAGCCTTTATCCAATTTGGACCGGTAATCTTTCACCGCGCCCTGTTTAAATTTTTCAAAGGTCTTCTCCACCTCCACGCTGTAATCCGTCTCGCCTTCATACGCCCTTACTTTGAACGCGCCGATTTGAATAATGACGGAGTATTCTATACTCGATAAATCCTTTTTTACCTTTTGCGCCTCTGAATGCAATGACTGAAATCCGTGCGAGTGAATGTAGTCTTTCACGTACTCACGGAATGCCAGAAAGCCGCGCGATTTTATTTCGGCAAGGCGCAGGTCATGTTCCAAATCGGTGACTGCTTCACAATAGACCAAGGCAGCTTCCAGGAACCAACCCTCTTCGTGATATTTGAAGTCGAGTTTTTCCGTCAGCCTTAGATAACGACGTACGACAATCATTTTCTCGGCAAATGCGTTGATGTGAGCCATCAATGCGTCTTGCTCCAAATCGCGCATCACTTCGTGGCGGTAAGAAATCGTCCCGGTATCACGCAAGGGCGTGTAAAAAAATGGTTTGAGGTTGTATTCTTCTTTGCGTGCCACAACAGCATCGATCACCTGATCCAGATTCAGATCGGTGAAAAAGATGGGCTGTTCCATTGTTTCTTTTTGGATCTTGTCTTTATCGAAAAGGATACTGTGAAAGATCATTGGTTTATATGAGAGTGAACAAAATAAATAGCCTCTACTGAGGAATTTCTCTTCAGTAGAGGCTATTAGTCGAGGGACAGTTGTGGCGAGCCTCATCGCCCTTTCATAAATTTCCCTTATTTTACCATACCCGCTATTGCCATCAAGAAAACATCTCGATAAACAGACGATGGAAGTTATAATTCGCTGGATGCCGAACGATAAACTTATTCTCCTCACCGGCGCGACCGGTTATGTCGGCGGACGGCTGGCGCCGCGGCTTTTAGGCGCCGGGCATCGCGTGCGTTGTCTCGTGCGCGATGCAAGCCGATTATATGGACGTCCGTGGTGCGCACACGTCGAAATCATCGAAGGCAACGCCCTGAATCCTGAAACGCTGGATGCGGCTTTGAAGGATGTCTCGGTTGCGTATTATTTGATTCACGGGATGCAGGGGAATAAAGCTGACGCGGAACGCGATATGACCGCCGCACAGAATTTCGCCGAAGCCGCCGAAAGCGCAGCCATCGAACGGATCATTTACCTCGGTGAGCTGGTCGATCCGACTGCAAACCTTTCCCCGTATCTCCGGTCGCGCCACGAAACCGGTTCGATCCTGCGCCGCGGGCGCGTGCCCGTCACCGAATTTCGCGCCGGCATGATCGTCGGTTCGGGCAGCATCTTGTTTGAGATGATCCGCTATCTTGTCGAGCGCGAGCCGCTGCTGGTCTGTCCGGCATGGTTCTATTCCACGGCCCAACCGATTGCAATCCGCGATGTGCTTTCGTATGTCATCGCCGCGCTGGAAACGGATGAAAGCATCGGCAAGCTGATTGAGATCGGCGGGCCAACGCGCCTGACCTATGCCGAGATGCTTCTCGAATATGCCAAAGAGCGCAACCTACAACGCGTCCTGGTTCATACACCGTTCAACCTGCCGCGTCTTTCGGCATATTGGGTTCACATGGTCACGCCGATTCACTGGCGCTTCATCCTGCCGCAAATCGAGGGCCTGCGTGCCCATCTCGTCGTCCATGATGACGACGCCAAGAAAATTTTTCCGCAGATCAATCCCATTGACGTTCAAACCGCCATTCATCTTGCACTGGGACGCGTTCAACACGATGACGTCGAAACGTCATGGTCGGATGCGCTGGTCACGGCGATGGGCGATACCAAGCCTTATACCTTCAAAGTGGAAGAAGGCATGATGATGGAACGCCGCACGCTCCTCCTCGACCTTGCAGCGGATTCCGTTTTTCGGTCTTATACCGGCATTGGAGGGCAGCGCGGCTGGCTGTATATGGATTGGGCGTGGGCCATCCGCGGCTGGATGGACAAAGCCATCGGCGGAGTGGGAATCCGGCGCGGGCGCCGCCACCCCGATGAAATCTATGCCGGCGAGTCGCTGGATTTCTGGCGCGTCGAATCTGTCGAGCCAAATCGTTCCATGTTGCTGCGCGCCGAGATGAAAGTGCCGGGGCTGGCCTGGCTCCAGTTCGAGTCGATTCCGCAGGAGAATGGCAAAACGCTTCTCACGGAAACCGCGTATTACGAACCGCATGGCTTTTGGGGGTTTGTGTATTGGTATGCGATGTGGCCGTTCCATGCCTTTTTGTTCGATGGCTTGATCCGCCGCCTGGCTGAGCGGGCACGTTTACTGGCCGCAGCTCATTAGTTTGCCTAAATCAATAAGCTCCCTTGCCTCGAATCACGATCCACAGCGTTCTGATGCAAATCCCGATATCCAGCCAGATCGAGTAATGATTTATGTAATATAGATCATCCTCGGTATTCAAATGCATGGGTTTGTCACTGCGGCCATTGATTTGCCACCAACCTGTGAGTCCTTGCGGGACTGTGTAGCGTTGTCTTTGCCAGGGTTGATATAGCTTGACCAGTTCGGGCAATTCGGGACGCGGCCCCACAAGACTCATGTTCCCTTCCAGAATGTTAAAGAATTGTGGCAGTTCATCGAGACTGAAACGACGCAGGAATTTCCCCAGCGGCGTTACTCTCGGATCATACGGCCTCTTGTGAATCAAGTTTCCCGCTTCATCTCGAAACTGGGCATCTTCCTTCAGTAATTGCTCTGCGTCCTTGCGCATGGTTCGGAATTTGATGAAGTTGAACAGTCTGCCGTTTTCGCCGACACGCTGTTGAAAGAAAAGAACGGGCCATCCGTCCATGATAAGGATCAAAAGCCCAATCAGAATCATGGCTGGTAAGAACAAGATGAGCAAAAGAACGGTCCCGATCAAGTCGAAGCCTCTTTTGAGCATCCGCTGATATTCATTCAGTGCGGGAGCGCGCAAATCAAGCATGGGAATGCCGGCAAAGTCCTCGATGGCAGCCTGTCGCAACGCCACGGAAAAATAATCCGGGATCACCCACACCCTGACAGGCAAATCCAATAAATCGGTCACAAGGCGATTCGTGCGGTCATAGGCTCTCAACGGCAAAGCAATCACTAAGTTGTCAATTTGGTATTTTGTGATTACGGAGCGTACATCTGTCAATGCCCCTAAAAAAAGCTCCGGCTCTTTCTTATGTTTTTTCTCATCGTCATCGAGAAAACCGATGAAATGAAGATTCAAATCCTTAAGCTGAAGCAATTTCGATTGCATATCGCGCCCAACCTGACCAGCCCCGGCAATCAGGACCCGTTGCGGCCTTGCCAATCCCTCGCGAGTCGTTCGGAAGTACAACCGTATGATGAGACGCCAGAGCATCATTACCAAAAAGGTTGAAAGAATGAAGACGAGGAATAAAGCCCGCGACGCATCGCGGAAGGTGAAATAGAGGATGCCAGCCATGCTGACCGCAGCAACCAGTGTGGCTTGCGTAAGACTGGCAAACTCATCCGTTATGCGGAAATTGCGTCTGCCGTCGTAGACAGAATAGATTGCAAAGATGGAGACCCAGAGAATGGGGAAAATAATATAAATGATAAGCGGAAAATTGGGAACTTTTTGGAGTTCTGCTATGAATGGCAGAGAGCTTAACAAAGGCCGGATATAAATGACCAACTGAAGCATGATCAGAATAATAAACAGGTCCGTAAAAATGGAAAATACTGCAAAGTTGGACGAAAATCTTCTAAGCATCTTCACTCTCTTTAAAAGGGGGCTGTGGAAATTGTTTCAGCCCCAGCAACTGGCCAAGAACCAGTATCGCAAAGAAGGGGTATTGCATGTACCGCCGCCATAAACGTTTCGGCTCGTTGAGAAGGCGAAATAGCCATTCGAGACCTGAATGCTGAATCCAGCGCGGCGCTTGCGGCTTTCGACCGGAAAGGAAGTCAAAGGCCGCACCAACGCCTACCAGTATACTGGCATTCACTCTTCCAAGATGATCGTGCATCCAATTTTCTTGCTTTGGCGAGCCAAGGCCTACCCATATAATGTCAGGATGAGTTGAGTTTATTTTATCGACGATTTCTTTATCTTCCTGTTCGGTCGACGGCCGGAATGGAGGCGAATATGTGCCCACGATCTGAATTCCCGGCCATTCAGTCTCAAGCCTCGATTTAAGTTGTTCGGAAACGTTCGATTCTCCTCCGTACAAGAAGTGCCGCCATCCCTCCGATACAGATTTTCCGCAAACTTCCCACATTAAATCAGGACCATAAACACGGCTTACATTCCGCTGACCATGCAGCTTGAGAATCCAAACGATGGACATGCCGTCCGGTATTGTCAGACCACTGGTATTGAAAATGGCCTGCAGGCTTTGATCATAATAACAATCCATGATCGAATGTGCAGGTGTGACACATACATATTGTTGGCTCCGTTTCCTGATCCATTTTTCAAACGTTGCCAATGTCTGATGCATGTTGATTGCACAAACCCAGACGCCAAGAACATTGACTCGAGCGATTCTCATGTTTCTCAACTCCAGAGCATTTAATAATTCCATCAGACACTTGGTGAAGCATTTTACAATGGCCTTCGACAGTGTATTTCACATCATGCTTCTTGCGGATAATGCCTTTTATCTCAGCTATAGGAGCGGGCGTTTATGGCGTGTATTACGCCTCTGCAAAAACTCCCATGCTAACAATACGGCCTATACCACGAATTCAATAAAAATGTCCCTGTTCCGGTAATTGTTCGACCAAACAGTCTTTTCTTTAAATGCCGCCTTCTAGCGATTAAGGGCATCCTCCCAGCATTTTTACTGCAGCTATCATGGGGCAAGGTGTTTTCTTATCATACTACGATACCAGGATGGGC
>JBJKOR010000434.1:0-3650 GCA_046707185.1 Anaerolineales bacterium
GTACACAACGAATCTACACTAAACTTTCAAACTAGTTGTCCAAAACCATTGACACATTCCGAATCCCTCGAGTACCGCACCCCGGCGGAGAGTGCCTAATTTCGCAATGATGAATGAGCACAAAGAAATTCTTTGCCACGGATTTACGCGAATTTCACGAATGGAAAAGAACAAAATCTGTGTGAATTCGTGGCTGAAAAAATTCGGCCATCACTTCAAGTTTAGATACTCTTATGATATTTATTGGATTATAAGGTAAAATATCCTATAATAGATTGTAGTTATTTGCGGTCTGAAATAAATGGTGAATCTTCTGTGATTTACCAATCACAGATCATCGGGCTAGCTTGAACCTCAAACCCTCGGGCTAGTCTAAAAACACGAGCTTTATGGTCAAAGGTTGCGGTATTGGGGTTGCTGCTCATAACCCGGAGGTCGCAGGTTCGAGTCCTGCCCCCGCTACCTTTTCGAAACCATAGCTCGTAAAGCTATGGTTTTTTGCTTACCTAATGGTCTATGGTGGTTCAAGGCGCGCTGCATCGAAAACTTGAAGATGAGCCAACTGATGAACAAAAAATTCCCAAATGGACTGAATGAAGTACGATTCCGTTATCATCTGCAAATTGGGGGTGCACTGACAATTCCGCTAGGTAAGTCTGCTGAATAGGACTTCTCTTTATAAAACAACCCATTCTCCGTTTCGATCTACACCTGTTGATTCTCGATTCGCAGCTTACGAACCTCCACACTCAATTGCTCGATCATGTTCAGGAGTAGCTTGGCTAATTCGTGAGCATCCTCTTCCTAGATGGCGTTGAGATCAATATCTTCGAACATCGTGGAGTTAGTTTACTCGCTTCTATCCTACAAAATATCCCATGCTCCATCATCCTTCGCCTATTTATTGAGATGAGATGATATGGAGGAATGAATCGGAGCACAGGCCAGCCAGTGCATGGTAAAATCCCCGCCTGCCATAGGATGATATTCTGTAAAGATTATTCGATCTGACGTATTGCGTGATGCGACTTTGATCGCAAGACGTTTTTGACTGTGTGACAGTCATATTTTTGGAGCAACCCTATGATTAAATTAAGTTACAGTACATTCGGATTAACCAATCTTGATTTCCTTCGCGCCATTGAAGAAGTGGATAAAGCTGGATACCCAGGCATCGAACTTTCGTTTCATCGCGACCAGTTCAACCCGTTCGATATCACCGACGATGATTTGGATGCCGTTAAAAGAAAACTCGCTTCATCGACGGTGAAAGCCGCCTGTGTGGCAACTGCCTCGCATTTCTTTACGCCCCAGCGCCCGCACGAGCCATCGTTGATGAATCCCGATCTCGCGGGGCGCAAGCGGCGCATCGACCTCGTCAAGCGCGGGATCAAAGTCGCTCGAAGGCTGGGCATATCGCTGGTCACGTTTGGAAGCGGTTTCATTCGCGACGAACATGTGAGCAACCCGTCCGTCAATCCGCGCGAATTGTTGATTGACAGTATCCATCAATGTCTAAAGGAACTGCGCGCCGGCGAAGATATCACGCTGCTGATCGAGCCGGAGCCGGGCATGTACATCGAGACGTTGGAGCAGGGAATAAGTCTGGTCAATGAAATCAACTCGCCGCGCTTCCAACTCCACCTTGACCTTCTCCACAATTATTGCTCGGAGCAAAACTATATCGAAGCATTGGGCCAGGCCGCAAAGTATGCAAAATTCCTGCACGTTTCCGACGCGCAAGAGGGCTACAACCTGAAACTTGTCAAATGGGCGGACGATTTCAAGATGGACTTGAACTTCGCCCAGTATCTGATCTATTTTCCCGAAACTGCAGAATACTTGCTGGTGGATCGCGGGCATCCGATTTACTTTTATGATGAAATGCCCGGCGTGAAACAGGAGAAGCGCATCGAATCGATTCTGGGACGGGTAAACATTTCCAAGCCGCCTGCCTTCGTGGATTACAACAGCCTGTATGCGGGCGCGTCGCCATTCGACGATGAAATCTTCGTTTATCTCATTTCCGTCCCCGGCTTAAGTTATGATGTGTTGGAGCGGGCGCGTCCCATCCTCCTCTATCTGCGTTCCACAAAAGGTGCGGATAGGAAACTGCTGATGGACAAGATGGTCGCGAACACGCTGACAGGCATCGTTCACTTCCACGAAATTCCAGGGGAGGGGACGATGGATTTTGCCTCCAGTCTCAAAGCGCTGACCGACAATGGCTTTTCTGGGTATGCCTCTGTCGAACTGTATCACCATGTTGCATCATGGGAAAAAGCGCTGGCAAACAGTTTCAGACACTTATCGAAGTTTGTGTAAGCGTAACTTTGTCTGTCATATAATGTAGGAGAGAAAAAGATGTTAGATTTTAACCAACTTGGCTGGGAGGCCGCCACCGTCGGCGAACTCGATCACCGGAAATTGAAAGCGCCGCATGTCAAATTGCGTTCCGCGAACGCCGGCGCGAATGGTGATGTGGTCTACGCGGTAGATTTGCGGATCAACCAGCCGAATTCCACGTTTTTATCCTCAACCGAAATGCATTCATTCGAGCATTTTTTATTATGGGGATTTCAAAAATACATGCCGGAGAATTTCATCTCCATCGGTTTGATGGGATGCCAAACCGGTTTTTACTTGATTCTCCTCAACGAAGGCCGTGCCAGAGTGATCGTGGATACGTACGAGAAAATCCTGAATGACATCCTGGCGGCGAGCGAAGTGCCGTACGCGAACATCGCACAATGCGGCAATTACAAGAATCACAGCCTTGAACTTGTGCAGGCGCTGGCGCGTCGTGTGTTGGAAGCGAAATCGAATTGGCAGCAGATCGTTTAGGTAAAACTCCCGTTGAATTCTTCGGGCCTATGGACCAAGGAAAAGTTTCTGACCCGGATGGACTTCCTGTTCGAGATACCATGCGCACAAGAGAGATTATATTTCAACATATCGTTCGATACGGCGTGATCAGCACATCCAATTTGTTTCACCCTTCAAATCGGGCATTGCTTTCCGTCGGCAGGATCGAAGATGGGCGCCGCTTCGTGGTCGTGGATGGCAACGTGGAAAAATATTATGCCGATGCAATTCACAATTATTTCGCGTATCATCACATTGAAGCAAAGGTCGTGACATTTCCCGGCGGGGAGGAGAACAAGAACTTTGAATATTACACTTTTCTTGTGCGCGAACTGGACGATTTTCCCATCCATCGTCGCGACGACCCCATCATTGCGATTGGCGGCGGCGTGCTGACCGACGTAGTCGGCTTTGTCGCCGCAAGTTACCGGCGCGGCGTACCATACATCAAGGTACCTACCACGTTAATGGGTTACGTGGATGCCTCGATCGGGATCAAAACCGGCATCAATTTCGATGGCAATAAAAATCGTCTTGGCGCTTTCCATGCGCCGCAAACCGTTTTGCTGGACAAAACCTTTCTCAAAACCCTGCCGCGCCGCCATATCTTAAACGGCGTGTGCGAGATCATCAAACTCGCAATCATCAAAGATGGCGATCTGTTCGGTGAATTGGAAAAGCACGGCGCGCAAAGCGTGGAGGAACATTTCCAAAACGAGACAGGTAACGCGTTGCTCGAACGCGCCATTGAGAGCATGCTGGAAGAACTGGAGCCAAACCTGTTT
>JBJKOR010000435.1:0-5684 GCA_046707185.1 Anaerolineales bacterium
CAACAGAATAAACCGGCGCGCTATTATCATACGCAGCCAGCGCCAACATATACGTGCCAATCTTATTTGCCACATCGCCGTTCGCCGCCACGCGGTCCGCGCCGAAGAAAACCTTTTGGGCCTTGCCGCTCCGCAAAAAATAGCCAGCCATATTATCGCTGATGATTTCATACGGGATGTGATATTGATCGAGTTCCCAAGCTGTCAGCCGCGCGCCCTGCAGGCGCGGACGAGTCTCATCCACCAATACATGGATGTGTTTGCCTTGCTCATGCGCGGTACGGATCACGCCCAACGCCGTGCCCCAATCCACGGTTGCCAAAGCGCCAGTATTGCAATGGTGAATAATCGTATCGCCATTCTCGATCAATGTCGCACCATGCTCTGCCATACGTTTGTTGATAGCAACATCTTCATCTGCGATGCGTTGGGCTTCATCGAGAATCAATTGACGCAATTCATCGGCATCGCCTTTGAAACTGGAAGCCTTCTTTAAGATTCGACCCAGCGCCCAACCGAGATTCACCGCCGTCGGTCGCGCGGACCCGAGGGCGGCCGCGGCGTTCTGGAGGTCGGCCAACAGTTCACGGGTCGAGGCAGAAGCGGATTGGTGCGCGGCCAGGGCGAGTCCAAATCCGGCTGCCGCGCCAATCGCGGGCGCGCCGCGCACTATCATGACTCGGATCGCTTGCGCCACTTCCTGATGGGTTCGATAGGCGACAATTTTCAACTCGTCGGGCAGAAGACGCTGATCGATCATTTTGAGACAGCCATCTTCCCAATATAAAGTTCGCATCGTCAACGTAACCTTTCCAACTCATCCGGTGGGATGTGCTTGACATTCCCCAACATGGAGGCACGCCAAAATACTTCTGCCACATGCTCGACGCGTTCGAGATGAATCAAGGCCTGCTCTAAATTTTTTCCAACGGTCAAGCATCCGTGTTGGCGCAGCAAGATGGCATCGTGGCTTCGAATCAACGGACGAATTACGTCCGCGTTTTCACGGGAGGAAGGTCTGGCATACGGCGTCACAGGCACTTCTTTCAAGGTCAGCATAACTTCCGGAAGAATGTCCGCAGGAAACTCCAAGCCCGAAACCGTCAGTGCTGTGGCAAAGACCGGATGGGAATGAATCACAGCAAACACATCCGGGCGCTGCTTATAGACTTCCAAATGCATCGGCGTTTCAGAAGAAGGATTCCGGCCTCCCGCCGAGGACAGCACTTTTCCAGTGAGATCGACGACCAGCAAATCATCCTCATCCGTTCGGCCTTTGGCAATTCCAGCTGCCGTGATTAAGATATGTTCCCTATCGAGGCGGACGGAAATATTGCCATCATTCGAAGTGATCAGATGACGGGCATAACAAATCTCACCGCAGGCAATGATCGCCAAACGCAATTCGCTTTCGGAAGCATCGGAAGTAAAGTTCAGAATGTTCTTCATATTGGATGGAATCTTCCAGAAAAGTTTATCACTGGCATTGGGTATTGCCTAGCGACTGAGCCATCAAATAACCTTACTCTTCGAACAAACCATAAGTCACTCAATTTATCTTATTTTTCAAAAACGTTCTTTGAATGGACGTTTCCTGTTTTTTGAAACCTTGATAACAAAGGTAATATTCTGAATATGACATTGTGTACTATATCATTTCACTGGAAAACTTTACAGTTGCAGTAATCATTAAAGAACTCTAAGGATTCAAAAAACGAATGTTGCGTATCAACCGCCAAACAGACTATGCGATCCGAGTTGTCCTAGCACTTTCAAAGCATCCAGAACACAAACGAATTTGCACCACAGAAATTCAACAAGAAATGTTAATCCCGCAGGCCTTCCTGCCGCGTATCGTGGCGGAATTGTCGCGCGGCGGATTCATCGTTACGTTTCCGGGCCGGGACGGCGGGCTTGAACTCGCCAAGCCTGCCAGTCAAATCAACCTGCGTCAAGTGGTGGAATATTTCGAAGGTCCCATTTTAATTTCCGATTGCATTGCGGGCCGGATTCAATGCCCTTTCGACAACAAGTGCCCGGTTCGACGCCGCTGGGGAAAATTGGATGCAGTCATACATCATGAATTGGAAGCAATTACTTTCGATGAGCTTGCCCGCGACGCTTTAGAGACGGGGATCGTTTCATTACCGATATTTGACTACACTTCGTGAATTTTGTGCGTGCGAGGGGTGCACGTACTCAAAAAATTATTTCAAAAGGAGATTTTATGGATCCAGTTACCCTTTCAAGATGGCAATTCGCAATGACTTCCATCTACCACTTTTTGTTCGTGCCGCTCACACTTGGCATGGGTTGGTTTGTCGCCTTCATGCAAACCCGCTATTACCAGACCAAGGATGAGACCTGGCACAAGATGGCAAAGTTTTGGGGCAAACTATTCCTGATCAACTTTGCAATGGGTGTGGTAACAGGCATTGTTCAGGAATTCCAGTTTGGCATGAACTGGTCGCAATACAGCCGCTTCGTTGGCGACATCTTTGGCGCGCCGCTCGCGGTTGAAGCATTGTTGGCTTTCTTTATGGAATCGACTTTCCTTGGCATATGGATATTCGGCGAGGGAAAAGTCCCGGAGAAAGTTCATCTGGCCGCGATCTGGCTGGCCGCGATCGGGTCGAATCTTTCTGCACTTTGGATTCTGCTTGCCAACGGCTGGATGCAGCACCCGGTCGGTTATGTCATTGACAAGACGACGGGCCGTCCGATGCTCAATGATTTCTTTGCGTTGATCACCAACCCGAAAGGCTGGCTGTTCTTCACTCATACCATTACCATAGGCCTGGCAATGGCCAGTTTCATAATGGTGGGTGTCAGCGCCTATCACCTTGCGCGCAAGCGCAACGTGGACTTCTTCAAACGCTCCTTCCAAATTGGCGTCATCGTAGGCCTGGTTATGGCAGTCCTTGTGATCATTGACGGGGATGCGCAAGGCAAATATGTATATCAAACCCAGCCGATGAAGATGGCTTCCATCGAAGCGCTTTGGCATACCGAACAACCCGCTTCGTTTTCCGTCTTGACCATTGGCAATTTGAGCGGCAAACAAGAAGTCTGGTCGCTGCGCATTCCGTATGTAACCAGCCTGCTCGCCTGCAATAATCCAAATTGCGCCGTGCAAGGCGTCGACGATATTCAGGCGCAGTATCAGCAACAATATGGACCCGGCGATTATGTGCCGCTGATGGTGTTCGTATACTGGGGATTCCGCCTCATGGTCGCGGTCGGTTTCCTGCTGGCCATCTTCGCCATTTACTTCCTATTTGCCATGCGCGGTGATCTTACAAAGGCCAAATGGATGAAATGGGTTCCATGGATCATTGTCCTGCCTTACATCGCCACTACATCCGGCTGGATCGTAACGGAGATCGGCCGCCAGCCGTGGATCGTACAAGGCTTACTCAAAGTCCAGGATGCGGTTTCGCCGAATCTTACTACGGTTGATTTGGTCATTTCGCTGCTTGGCTATCTGGTCGTATACGGTTCGCTCATCGTGGCAGATTTCTATTTGATGAAAAAGTACGCCATTCTCGGTCCCGATGCAGCGCTGCAAGATTCGGTTGATGCCGCGCCTTCAATGGTTGGCGGACAGGATTAATTTCGGAGGTTTCACATGTCTTATCAATTTCTCCAAGTTCTCTGGTTCCTTCTGATTGCCATTCTTTGGGTAGGATTCTATTTCCTCGAAGGCTTTGATTTCGGGGTGGGAATGCTTTTACCCTTCCTTGGTAAAACAGACCTTGAGCGCCGCGGCATCATCAACGCCATTGGCCCGACCTGGGACGGCAACGAAGTTTGGTTGATCACTGCGGGTGGCGCGATGTTTGCAGCATTTCCACAATGGTATGCCACCATGTTCAGCGGTTTCTATTTGGCCCTGTTCTTGCTTTTGGTCGGCCTGATCCTGCGCGGCATCTCCTTTGAATATCGCTCCAAAGATGCCAATCCCGCCTGGCGCAGCCGCTTCGACTGGATGATCGCCATTGGTTCTTTCCTCTCTGCATTGCTGCTTGGCGCTGCCTTCGCTAACCTGGCCAAAGGCGTTCCGATTGATGCGAACATGAATTATGTACCGCCTGCGTGGTTCCCCAACGGGATTGGAACCACCCTCACCCTGCTCAATCCATACGGATTGATCGGCGGCTTGACGACGGTCGCAGTTTTCCTTGTGCATGGCGCCAACTTCTTGAGTCTCAAGCTCAATGGCGATTTGCGCGAACGCGCCCGTTCTCTTTCAAAGAAAATCTGGATTGTCGCTGTAGTCCTTGATATTCTTTTGGTAATAGCCACCTACATCTATACCGATATTTATGCCCGCCTCGGCACAAATCCCGGCATCATTCCATTGGCTGCGATTGTAACCTTGCTCCTGACCGGCTATTTCATCAACAACAAGCGGGAAGGCTGGGCTTTCGTTATGACGGGTCTCAGCATTGTCTTCACACAGGTCACCTACTTCATGATCATGTTCCCGCGTGTAATGATCTCCAGCCTCAATCCTGATTGGAGCCTGACCATCTACAACGCTTCTTCATCCCAATACACATTGGGTGTCATGTCCATCGTTGCGTTGATCTTCGTTCCGATTGTATTGGTCTATCAAGGCTGGACCTATTACATGTTCCGCAAGCGCATCACTGTCAAGAAAGAGACATTGGTCTACTAGATCCAGAAATGGGGCAGGGAAAAACTCCTGCCCCATCATTGTATTAAGCCCAAAGGAGAAGTGTATGGCATCCATGGATGCTTCGACCCCTTCGCCGACACAAGTTCCACGGATTATGCAGATCCACACGGATTTTTCTTAACAAAATCCGTGCAACTCCGCGAAACTTGTGAGGGAATTCTCTCGGCTCTCTGTCGTATAATCCAAATCCATGCATAAAAGACTTCTCGCTCTCGCCCGCGATTCGCGCGCGGCTCTTACCTTAACGATTCTCTCCGGACTTTTTATCGGACTGCTGGCAATCGCCCAAGCTTATCTTGTCAGCGCTACCGTCAATGACGTCTTCCTTCAAAAGCAGACGCTGCTCCAGGTTGCGCATTGGATGCAGTTGCTGTTCATCGTCGTTGCTACGCGCGGTTTGTTGACATGGCTCAATGAAGTTGCGGCAAACGTGGTTGCCGTAAAGGTTAAGTCAGATTTGCGTGAGCGGCTCTTCGCCCACATCCTCGCCCTCGGTCCGGCTTTCAGCCGAGGCGAACGCACGGGCGAGCTGACCACGGCCGCCGTCGAGGGAATTGAAGCGCTGGACGCCTACTTCAGCCAGTATCTTCCGCAACTGGTCATCAGCACGCTTGTCCCGATCACCGTTTTGATTCTGGTCTTTCCGATCGATCCGTTATCGGGAATTGTCCTGCTTCTGACTGCGCCGCTGATTCCGTTCTTCATGTACATCATCGGGCGCGGCGCGGAAGTGGTGACCAAGCGCCAATACGAAACCCTGAGCCGACTCTCCGCCCATTTTCTCGACAGCCTGCAAGGCTTGACCACGCTGAAACTTTTTGGGCAATCCAAAGCGCAGACCCGGAACATCGCTAAAGTTAGCGACCAGTTCCGCGATACCACACTGAAGGTTTTGCAAGTCACGTTTCTATCCGCATTTGCATTGGAATTGCTCGCCACCATCAGCACCGCGATCATCGCCGTGGAAGTCGGTCTGCGTTTG
>JBJKOR010000436.1:0-2924 GCA_046707185.1 Anaerolineales bacterium
TCTTGTTCTTCATCTCCGCCGTCGCGATTGGGTTGGCAATGACCATCTTCGAATCATCGCTTAGCTCGCGCTATTTCCATCGCGGACTTGAGACCCATTTGCTCGAAAAACTTGCTGCCGCAATTCCATACGTGTTGGGAATTTATTTGATCGTTCGGTTTGCCCAGCTCATTATTGCTGGAGATGCACAGTATTTCTTCAACAGCGGAATCATGAGCATCCTGTTTTGGGCTGAGATTCTGATCAGTTCCATCATTCCGTTGGTTTTGTTCACCTTCAAAAAGATTCGACAAAGCCCAAGCGGACTCTTAACCGGTGCGATCATTCTGCTCTTGGGCATGATCCTTGATCGCTTCAATGTAAGCTGGCTCGCGGTCAAGCATGCCGATCCAATCACATACATCCCGACTTTCATGGCGAACCACGTGCACTACCTCCCGTCTTTGCCGGAGGTTTCAATTTCAATTGGCATCTTCTCTGCCGGCATCCTCGCCTTCGGATTAGCCGCCAAGTATTTGCCGATCTTTGAAGACGAAGAAAGTCATCCCGCGGGCTCTCATTAAAACAGAAAACCGCTCCGCAACTGGAGCGGTTTTTAGTCTTAAAATCAGTTATTATTTATCGGTATAAATGCGTCCGACTTTCTTTCATCACCTTCATCCCCCAACCATTCCAGCGCAGCAATCGCGCTGGCGATACACGCTCGGTGCGGGAGGCACCGCGGTGTTTCTGATGCTCGTCTTGGTCGCGACGGGCATCCTCGAAATGTTCTATTACATCCCCACGCCGGATCGAGCCGCGCAATCCATACAAACCATCAGTTATCTCGTTCCCTTCGGCGGGTTGATTCGGAACATCCACTTTTGGGCCGCTCAACTCCTTTTAGTGGTCACGGCGGTTCATCTCGTCCGAGTCGTCTTCACCGGTTCCTACGCGCCGCCGCGCCGCTTCAACTATCTGCTTGGCCTGGCGCTGTTCGTCTCTGCCATTCTGCTTGACTTCACGGGCTATATTCTCCGCTGGGATGAGGGGATTCAATGGGCGCTGGTCGTGGGGACGAATCTGGTCAAGACGATTCCATGGATCGGGAACTCGCTTTACATCGTTCTCACTGGCGGGACCCAGCCCGGCCTCCCCACTCTGATTCGATTCTACGCCTGGCACATTTTCGGGCTGACGCTGATCGTGGTCATCCTCCTCGTCTGGCATATCTTCCGCGTCCGGCGTGATGGCGGGATCGCCGTTCCTCCTCCGCATCTGCGCGCCGACCAGGAGCGCATCAGCCGCAACGAATTGATCCGCCGCGAAGTGTTGGCAATGCTGCTCACCGGCGCGGCCCTGATCCTTTTCTCCGCGTTTATTCCTGCGCCGATTGCACAGCCAATCACGGACGTCAATGCCATGTCCGGCACGGCACATGCGCCCTGGTTTTTCCTTTGGGTTCAACAAATGCTCAAATGGGGCGACCCGTTCTTTTGGGGCATTCTCGTTCCGTTGATTGTTTTGGCTGTGCTTGCATTGATTCCTTATATCTTTCCCAAGCCTGCCGAAGCCGAATTAGGAAAATGGTTTCCGCGTGCCAATCGTCTGGCGCAATATGTTTTAGCTGTCATCGCCTTGTTGATTATTGTATTGACGATATTTGGAAGCTTGCCTGCTTCTTAGACACATCATGTCATTCTGAGGGAGTGCTGGTCGAGTAGCCGCGAAGCGGCATATCGAGACCAAGCGAACGAAGAATCCCGCCGCTTTGTCTCGGAGACCCTTCGCTCGTCCCTTCAACTTCGTTTAGGGCTTCGGCTTAGGGTGACATTTGTGAATGATAATGAAACGCTTAATTGCCGTAGGTTCTGCTATTCTTCTCTTCGCAATCGTCGCTGCTTGGTGGACGAATTCTCGCCAACCGAAACCGATCGTTTTGATTCCCACGCTGACTGGCAAACCGGAATACTGCCTGACCTGCCACAGCGACATCAAAGAGATCAGCCCCTCGCATCCGGTCAAAACCTTCGGTTGTGTGATCTGTCATGGCGGTGTGGCCTTGGCGCTGGATGCAAATTTGGCGCACAGTACCTTACGCGGCGGGGCGAATCCATCTGATCTTTCGGTGGTGCAGGAAAATTGCGGCGGAAGCAACTGTCACTCCGGCGGCGCCGCGGACTACAACAATCACATCCAACGCGTGATGACCAGCGTCCAAGCCACGTACGCGGGCGCCATCACAAATATCCTTTACACTTATGGAGCCGAACCGGATTTACGCGCCCGCTTCGGTATCAACGCCGTGAGCGTCAGCCAAGGCACAACCTCCACGGGCGTGCAATCGCTTCAGGCCTTCGATCCGTCCAAAATGACCAATCCGATGATCCAAAAATTTGGATCGAACTGTTTGTTCTGCCATCTCAGCGCGCCGCCGCTTCCGGGTTCACAATTCGACCGGCTGACCGGCTGCGCGGCTTGTCACACACCCAATGTGGAATCCTTCCCAAAAGGGCAAATCCACGAGCTGACCACCGCCATTCCGTACACCCAATGCAATACATGTCACAACCGCGGAAATTATGACTTGCGCACGATGACATTCGTTCCGCGCACCGATCATCCCTCGCCGACGAACCGCTTGCAAAATTATTACCAGCCGATTGCGCAATTCACAAAATGCGAGTATGAATTGGATTGCATCGATTGCCACACGCGCACCGAAGCGATGGGCGACGGCAGCATTCATTCCAACGAAGCCGACATTCAATACGTTCAATGCAAAACATGTCACGGCACGCCCACGCAACTGCCGCTAACCAAAACCCTAACGGATCCGAATGATATTGCATTTCGTCTCGCTCTGCTTAACCCCGTTGTGAATTTACAATTAGGTGATACGATTCTTGTCACCGACCCTTCGACAGGCTCAGAGCAAGTAAGCG
>JBJKOR010000437.1:0-3247 GCA_046707185.1 Anaerolineales bacterium
GGCGCCATCATGGCTGTCCCGGCGCACGACGAGCGTGACTTCGCCTTTGCCCGCAAATACGGATTGAAGATCATCCCGGTCATCCAGCCGGAAGACCAACCCGATTTGGACGGCGATACGATGCCCGTTGCCTATGTCGGCGCGGGCATGATGGTGAACAGCGCTCAATTTAACGGGACCCAAGTCAACGACCAGAAAGGCAGGAAGAATCCCGGCATCAGTAAAGTGATCGATTGGCTGACCCAGCAGGGCATCGGGAAAGAAGCGGTCAATTATCGTTATCGTGATTGGTTGATCTCGCGCCAGCGCAATTGGGGCGCGCCGATTCCCATGATTCATTGCGACGTGCACGGCTGGAATCCGGTTCCGGAGGATCAACTGCCGGTGTTGCTGCCTGAAGATGTCGAGTGGAAGCCAACGGGTGAGTCGCCGTTGAAATTGCATCCCACCTGGAAGAATACGACTTGCCCGATTTGCGGTGGACCTGCCACGCGCGAAACGGATACGATGGACACCTTCATGTGCTCCTCGTGGTATCACTTGCGTTATCTGAGTCCGCATTACGACAAAGGGCCGTTCGACCCGAAAGAATACGATTACTGGATGCCGGTCGATACATACACCGGCGGCATCGAACACGCCACAATGCACTTGCTGTACACGCGCTTCTTCCACAAGGCGCTGCGCGACGCAGGCATCACCAAAGGGGACGAACCGATGTTGCAATTGCGCAATCAGGGCATGGTGTTGGGCGAAGATAACGAAAAGATGTCGAAGAGCCGCGGCAATGTCATCGCGCCGGATGTGCTGGTTAGTCAATATGGTGCGGACACGGTGCGCGCCTATTTGATGTTCTTCGCGCGTTGGGAAATGGGTGCACCGTGGGATTCGCAAGGCATCGAAGGCAGCGCGCGTTGGATCCGCCGCGTGTGGACGCTGTTCACGGATCGGCCTGAGCGGAGTGAAGCGCAGTCGAAGGTTGATGATGAAACGAAAAGGAATCTACGCCGCAAAGTTCATCAAACGCTGAAGCATGTCACGCGCGACTTCGAGAACTTCGAGTTCAACACCATCATCTCCTCGCTAATGGAATTGCTGAACGACATGTACAAGGCACGTGAAGCGGGAGCCGTTGGAAGTCCCGAATGGAACGAAGCGCAGGACATTTATCTACGCATGTTGGCGCCCGTTGCACCGCACATCGCCGAAGAGTTGTGGACGAATCGTTTGCATAAGCCGTATTCGGTCCATCAGCAATCGTGGCCGCAGGTCGATGAAGAAGCCGCCAGGGAAGATATGCTCGAAATCCCGGTGCAGGTCAACGGCAAAGTGCGTGACCGCGTGCTGGTCTCTGCCGAGGCGGATGAAGAGGAGATTCGATCCACCGCACTGGCGAGCGAAGTCGTCCAGAAATATATGGAAGGCAAACCGCCGAAGAAAGTGATCGTGGCGCAGAAGAGGTTGGTGAGTGTAGTTGTTTAGTTCGATAGTTGGATAGTTAAGCCCCTGGTGGTTTGAAACCGTCGGGGGCTTTGTGTTTACCGCGCATAGGCTTTGGGTGCTTCCCCACCGGGGATGGAATCATCGAGACAAGCAGCCGCGCGGAACTTTTTATTTTGTTACAATCGACATCGCTTGGAGAAACATCATGAATAAAAACAATTCGAATCAAGACAAAAATTTTACAGATTCGGTGAGCGGCCCCATCGATACGCACACCATCGAAGCCGCGACACTGAATATATTGAAGGCATTTGGCGAGAATCCTGAGCGTGAAGGCTTGAAGAACACGCCCAAACGCGTGGCGCGCATGTATCCCGAATTGCTGGCAGGTTATCGCGTCGATCCGAAAAGACTGGTCAACGATGCGATCTTCCACGTTTCGTACGATGAAATGGTGATCGTACGCGATATCGAGTTCTACAGTTTGTGCGAGCATCACCTGCTTCCGTTCATCGGGCGTGCCCACGTGGCTTATATTCCCGATGGGAAAGTGATCGGTTTATCGAAAATCCCGCGCATCGTGGATATGTATGCGCGGCGGCTGCAAGTGCAGGAGCGCATGACGCGCCAAGTCGCTGACTTTCTCGATGAACTGCTCCAGCCTCACGGCGTGGCTGTGGTGATCGAAGCGCTGCATTTGTGCGCGATGATGCGCGGCGTCCACAAGCATGACGCGCGCATGACCACCTCCGCCATGCACGGCGGATTTCGAAAGAACAGCGCGACGAGGCAGGAATTCCTGGATAACATCTCGCGCGGCGCGGGACCGCTCAAGATTTGACATTGCGCAAAAAATGCGACCGCCGCGTAAAGTGAGTTAAGATATGACCACGTCTGCGCGGCGCACGATCCAAACCTGACTTTGAAGCTGTTTGGCAGCATCCGACAACTTTTCCCCGCTGAGGGGATGAATAAAATCGGGAATCAATTCTGCCAGCGGAACGACCACAAAGGCGTACACCCAAAACTCGATGTTGAGCGGCGTTTCATCGAACAGCACAATGTCCACGTCGATAGTGCGCGGCGCATTTTTATTTGCATAACGGACTCGTCCGAGGCTGGCTTCAATGGGGCGAATGATCTGTTCTTTTAAATCATGGGGCTGCAAACTCGACAGGAATAAAACACACGCATTCAAAAAGTCAGGACCATTCGAGCCAACCGCGTGGTTTTGCCATATGCTGGATGTGGCTTCGACCCGTCCATAATCCCTTAGCATTTGGATGGCTTTCGGAAGATGGAATT
This sequence comes from Anaerolineales bacterium, assembly GCA_046707185.1. Taxonomy (GTDB): domain Bacteria; phylum Chloroflexota; class Anaerolineae; order Anaerolineales; family Villigracilaceae; genus Fen-1038. The sequence continues at coordinate 2,749 of JBJKOR010000437.1, forward strand.
CCGGCTCGATATTCGAACCGAGATTCAGGTACGCGTGATGCAGGCTATTCATCGCGGGCGCGTTCGATCTCCACTCCAACCGATTTTGCGAATCGAACCACTCCCGGTTTTTCGACTCGCACAATCACCTTCTTGATCTCCTCTTGCTCAAGGCAAAGCTTTGCCAAATCGTTGGCCAGTGCCTCGACCGTGAGGCGTTTGACACTTTCCGCATGAGCTTGTACTTTTTTGGACAGTGCGCTGTAGTCCACGCAATCGGCAAGGTTATCGGTCTCTCCGGCGCGGCGCGTATCGGAAAATACAACGATGTTGATCAGGATATCCTGCGGCTTTTCACGTTCCCAATCGCGGACGCCGATGATGCCGCGCACCAATAAATCCTTGATGAAAATTTTATCCATATCATCTCCTGTAGACTCGACCCTGAAAAGGCGCAGGGCGTTACGGCGGCGATGGTCAAGTACAAGACCCGCCGCCTACTCGACCGCCGTGTTAAACT
>JBJKOR010000438.1:0-2110 GCA_046707185.1 Anaerolineales bacterium
TAGCGCGTCAAATGGCGGCTGAAAAACCGGATCTGTATTGGTACGCCAATCAATACAACAACGATGCCAACTGGCAGGCGCATTATCTGACGACCGGCCCTGAAATCCTTGCCCAAACGAACGGACAGGTTACGCACTTCGTCGCCGGGCTTGGAACGTCCGGAACGTTGATGGGTGTTGGGCGCTATCTGCGCGAGAAGCTGCCGAACGTCAAGCTTGTGGCTGTGCAGCCGGATGCCCCGTTCCACGGCCTTGAGGGACTCAAGCATATGCTTACCGCGCTCAAGCCTGGGATTTATGATCCGGCTTTTGCGGACGAGACGCTCGAAGTCGAGACCGAGGCGGCGCACGAAATGGTCCGGCGTTAGGCGCGTGAAGAAGGTCTGTTCGTCGGCATCTCATCCGGTGCGGCGATGGTCGCGGCGCTGAAAATTGCCTCGAAAATAGAGTCTGGCGTGGTCGTAACGGTCTTTCCCGATGCGGGCTATAAGTATTTGAGCGATAAGGCTCTATGGGAAGATCAATGATGCTGAAGCTTTCACAGGAGATTTTGAATCAGATTCACGCGCATGGCGAAGGCGCGTATCCTGAAGAAGGCGCGGGCTTTTTGCTGGGTTCGGATGACGCCGCGCGATCCGTGGAGGCGGTCTTCCCGCTGTCGAATTCGCGCGAAGATGCGGCGCGCCATAATCGTTATTTGATCACGCCCGAAGATTATTTGAAAGCCGAATTGGAGGCTGGCCGCCTCGGGCTGAGTCTGATCGGTGTATTTCACTCCCATCCCGATCATCCGAATCGTCCCTCCGAGTTTGACCGTGATTGGGCGCAGCCGTTTTTTTCGTACATCATCACGAGCGTGGATTCCGGCAAGGCCATTGAATCGCGCTCGTGGAGGTTACTCGAAGATCGTTCGCAGTTTGAAGAAGAAGAAATACAAACAATAACATGATGTCACCCTGAGCGGAGGGTTGAGTGCCCGTGTTCTTCGGGCGTATCGAAACCCGAAGTCGAAGGGTTTAAGAGCGAGATTCTTCGCTTCGCTCAGAATGACATACCCAACCAAAGGAGTTTAAAAATGTCTCTCTATTTTGTTCGTCACCAGCATACTGCTGAAACCTGCCCGGCCAAGAATCCCGAAATGGGGCAGATGTTGTTACAGCACCTGACCAAACAGAACGCCCGCAAGTACGGCGTGGACTTGATCGGCGATGCGGTGCTCGATGGTCAGCATACTTTAGTGTTGATCGCGGAGGCCGAAGATAAGGAATATCTGCAGAATTATATGCAGCCGTTTGCGCAAGCTGGCTCGGTCGAGATTATAGATGCTTCCACGTGTGAAGCGGTTGTTGAACGTCAGGGCTGTGATCCGGTTCCCGCGGCCAATTAGTCGATATGCGAATGGACGAAGATAAAATAGATTTGACTTCGCCCATTCTTGAAATCATTTTTTTGAAAGAGGTTTATTGTGGCAACTTTGAAAATTCCAACTCCATTGCGCAGTTACACAGGCGGTCAAGCCGAAGTATCGGTGGACGGTTCTAATGTCGCACAGGCAATGGATCATCTTATCGACAAATTTCCAACGCTGAAACCGCATTTGTATAACGGCGATGGACAATTGCGGCCCTTTGTCAATTTGTTCGTGGGGGAGAACAATATCAAGGATTTGCAGGGGCTTGAGACTCCGCTCGATGAGAACACGCGCGTGATTCTGATACCCTCGATTGCGGGTGGATGATGCAACCATTTCTTCCCGGTTTAACGCGCGATGAAATTCTGCGCTACTCGCGTCATCTTCTGATTCCAGAAGTGGGACTCGAAGGCCAGCGCAAACTAAAAGGTTCGTCCGCGCTCATTATCGGCACGGGCGGACTTGGCTCGCCGGTCGCTTTATATTTGGCGGCGGCAGGCATCGGTCATATCGGACTCGTGGATTACGATGTGGTCGATTCATCGAATCTACAGCGTCAGGTGATTCATGGCACATCCACCGTCGGCAAGTTGAAAGTCGAAAGTGCGAAAGCGAAACTGCTCGATTTGAATCCCGATATCGAAGTAGATGTTTATAACGAGCCATATACTTCTGAAAATGCACTTCGCATCGCGAAGG
>JBJKOR010000439.1:0-1526 GCA_046707185.1 Anaerolineales bacterium
CGGACCTGCTCCATACGCCGGAGGAATAATATGAAAGGGGACTTTCAAACAATTGGTTTGGTACATGCATGGCACCCGGGTTTACGTCATGGACTGTAGTTATACCCGATGAGCAGCTTCTTTCTCTACAAGAGAGATATTCATTACACACCACGTAATCACCAAATTCTATTGATTGGCTGTATAATACACATCATCTTATAGGTTTATACACATCAAAAGGAGATTGAATGCGAACCAATATTGTGTTGGACGACAAACTCATTGCGCGTGCCCAAAAGCTCACTGGCATCAAGACCAAGCGCGAAGTCGTGCAGGAAGCTTTGCGAACCTTGATCCTATTGCGCGAGCAGGGTGAGATCCGCAGTTTGCGCGGCAAGTTGAAATGGGAAGGCAATCTTCACGAGCTACGTCTCTCCCGCACAGGCAACTAACGTATGCTGGTCGTTGATTCCACCGTTTGGATCGATTACTTCAATGGCGCGGAAAACCCGCAAACGGATTACCTTGAGAGGATCGCGGATCAAGTTCCAATCTTGATCGGCGATCTCATTCTTGCCGAAGTCCTGCAAGGTTTTCGAGATGATGCCGATTTCGAGAAAGCCCGCCGCGCCTTCTCGAAATACCTACAGGTGGAAATGGTCAATTCCAATCTGGCGTTGCAAAGCGCCCGCAACTATCGCCTCCTGCGCCGAAAAGGGATCACGGTCCGCAAGACGATAGACAGCCTGATCGCCACCTACTGCATCGAAAATGATCACGAACTTTTGCATAACGATAGTGACTTCAACGGCTATGAAAAGCACTTGGGATTGCGAGTTGTACACCCATAATCACTGCTAGCTAAATTTATTTAATTCAGCCAGGTAGGGATGTACACTTTTCGATGACTTTTTATTTTGACTGCAATTGGAGTCACGAGTCCCTCGATCTTTTCAGTTGCATTTTTCTGTGAGCGCGCGGTTGCACACGCAGACAATTTCCTGGCTCTTCGGCAGTACTTTTAAGTTCGAGAGAAAGCTCATTAAATATTCTCCCTTTCGATGATTTCAAAGTCAGTGGTAATTTCCGCGCTGCCGCGGATCGTGGCGGTGACCGAACAATATTTTTCTTCCGAAAGATGAACGGCCTGCTCCACGGCCTTCTCGGTTAGATTCTTCCCGCCGACTTTGTAATGCAAGTGGAGTTTGCGAAACATCCACGGCGGGTCCTGATCCTGTTTCCCGTTAGCGCTGATCTCGAGATAATTGATCGGCATCCGTTTCTTTTCCAGGATTTCGACCACGTCCACAGCGGAACAAGCCGCGGCCGCGATCAGAAGCAGATCAGATGGCTTGATGCCGATCCCATCTTCCGGCGTGGAAAGAACGACCGAGTGATTGGTCGAGTCGATTCCGATAAACTGTTTTCCGTCGATCCATTTTACAGTTGCAATGCCCATGATGTCTCCTAAAAATTCCTTTCGACAAGTTTCATAATACAAGATACGATAAAGGCAGAAACTCATTGAGTTCCTGCCTTTTAAT
>JBJKOR010000440.1:0-9553 GCA_046707185.1 Anaerolineales bacterium
TTGATGATCTGTCCATTCAACGAGACATCGCGACATTAATATAATACGGCCTCTACAAGACTTTTATGCGGAACATTGGCATCAGCAGACTGAACTTTTTCCAAGCCTGTGCCAACCGCGTGAACGCGGATTCCAAACGGCGACAGTTCATCGGCTGCGCTGCGCGTCAAGGACGCCAATCCGTTCATGCTGGCGAGATAGGCCGCTTCCTTCCCCGCCTCGAGCGGATTCGCCATAATCAAATTGACGATCACGCCCGAACCCTTTGCCCTCATCACGCGCCCCACGGATTGCATCATCAAAAACGCACCGGTCAGGTTGACATCCAAAACACGATGCCAATCCCATTCGTCCATATCGAGCAGATTCACGCGCGGCTCGACCGACGCATGATTGATCAGAATATCGATCGTGCCGAAGTCGTCTTCCACTTGCTTGACGATGAACTGCACGCCGACCTTCTTGGCAACGTCCTCCACATAGGTTTTGATCCGCTCATTGGCTGGATCCGCCAACGGGTCAAGATTGACCGGTGAAACATCATTGGCAGCAATGAAGGCGCCTCGTTTCGCAAAAGCTTCTACAAGCGCGCGCCCGCTTCCCTTTCCCGCACCGGTGATCAAAACAACTTTATCTTTGAATTCTTCTGACATGACATCATCATATCAGAATTTCCGCGCTGAGCACAGTCGAAGTGCGACTCCTCACAATGACGAAATCACAGTGCTTGACCATCAGTGTGCCTCACGGTAAAATCACGGACGTTGCGGGAGTCGCCAAGCGGTAAGGCGTCAGCCTTCCAAGCTGATATTCGCGGGTTCGAATCCCGTCTCCCGCTCAAGTTGGCGGTTAGCATTTAGTGATGAGTGGTTGCACTAAAGGCTAACCGCTGATTGCTTCCAATACCACGATATATCCCATTACTGTAAGAAGTCTGTATGAGGGAGAAAATATATTAAGCCTGCCTTTACTTCACTGGAGTAGAATAATCGTTATAATAATGAAAGCCTATTGCAAGGTGGGCAAGGCGTATCGAGTAATTTCGAATTGTCGCCTAAAAGTACGCCACGGACTGACCGTTCAATGACTGGGATGGCAGTTTCACGCGGATGCACTTGCTGAGGACAAAATGTCAATATCGCTTTCGTTATGTTCATAACGACATAGGTCGAGAAAATGATGAAAATGCCGATTCTTATCCGTGTAAAGCTATATGGTGGATACATTCTGGGGTTGATATACATTCAATATTGCAATATTGCGAGAAGGCATGACTCTAGCTCGCATACCTTATTAAGGAGTGAATAATGAAAGACTTATCAAATAAACCGCGATCACGCGACAAAGCACAATCCAAATCGTCTCAGCCGTCCGATGGACAGCTAAAAGATTTACCCATTGAAGAATTGGAAGGACGACTGAAAACCTCCCCCACGGGACTGACTCAAGATGAGGCAGCGCGCCGCCTGGAACAATACGGCTACAACGAACTGGCAGAGGAAAAAGTCAATCCCATTCTCAAATTCCTCTCATACTTTTGGGGACCAATTCCCTGGATGATCGAGGTAGCCGCCATCTTGTCTGCCGTGATAAGACATTGGGAGGATTTTGCCATCATCATGGTTTTGCTTTTGATGAACGCGGTGGTCGGATTTTGGGAGGAATTTCAGGCCGGCAATACCATTGCGGCCCTCAAGGCCAAACTGGCTTTACAAGCCCGCGTCAAACGGGACGGGAATTGGGTGACCGTTGCAGCGCGTGAACTGGTACCCGGCGATGTCATTCGCCTGCGCATCGGCGACATTGTGCCTGCCGATGCCAAACTGCTAGAAGGGGATCCGGTTCAAGTCGATCAATCCGCCTTGACGGGCGAGTCGCTGCCCGTGACCGATAAAGCGGGGGATGCTGTTTATTCGGGTTCCATCATCAAGCAGGGTGAGATTGACGGCTTGGTCTATGCAACCGGCGGCAACACCTATTTTGGCAAGACAGCCCATCTTGTGGAAACTGCACATACCACCAGTCACTTCCAACGCGCAGTTTTGAAGATCGGCGATTTCCTGATCATTATTGCAGTGGTCCTGGTGGTGCTGATTTTGGGGGTTGCTCTCTTCCGAGGCGATGACATGCTTACCACGCTGCAATTCGCCCTGGTTTTGACGGTTGCCGCGATTCCCGTCGCCATGCCGACCGTATTATCGGTCACCATGGCAGTCGGTGCGCGCGTGTTGGCGCTCAAGCAAGCCATCGTCACGCGGCTGGCAAGTATCGAGGAGCTGGCCGGAATCGATGTACTCTGCTCGGATAAGACCGGCACATTGACCCAGAACAAGTTAACTCTTGGCGACCCGTTTACAGTGGTTGGAACGACTGCAGACCAGGTGATTCTCGAGGCAGGACTGGCTTCCCGTGCGGAAGATCAAGATCCAATAGACCTGGCCGTGCTTGGCGGGCTGCATGGTGATGCGAAAAAAGATGCCTATCAAATCTTACATTTTCAACCCTTCGATCCAGTGAATAAACGAACAGAAGCCGCTGTGAAGGGGCCTGATGGGCGCGAATTCAAAGTAACCAAAGGCGCTGCCCAAGTGATCCTGGCGTTGGCTGCCAATGCACCACAAGTCCAGGGTCAGGTTGAGAAGGCAGTGGATGAATTTGCGGCGCGCGGTTTCCGCTCGCTGGGCGTTGCCCGCATGGATGAAACAGGAAAATGGCAGTTCACTGGTGTGCTCCCCCTGTACGACCCGCCGCGGGAAGATTCCAAACAAACCATCGAGACCGCCGAGAAGATGGGCATCAATGTCAAGATGGTGACAGGGGATCAGGGTCCCATCGCCAAAGAGATCGCCAAACAACTTGGTCTGGGAATCAACATCCTGAACGCCAGCCTCTTCGGCGAAACCAAACATCATGAAGGAGGACAGCTCGCCGATGTGATCGAACAGGCGGATGGCTTTGCCCAGGTTTTCCCTGAACACAAATTTCATATTGTAGATGTCCTTCAGCACCGCGGACACATTGTGGGCATGACCGGCGACGGCGTGAACGACGCGCCAGCGTTGAAAAAGGCTGATGCAGGCATTGCCGTTTCCGGCGCGACCGATGCGGCGCGCAGCGCAGCGGATATCGTATTGCTGACGCCCGGCCTCTCCGTGATCATCGATGCTGTCAAAGAGAGCCGCAAGATCTTCCAGCGTATGAACAGTTACGCCATCTACCGGATTGCGGAAACAATTCGTGTGCTGTTGTTCATGACGCTATCCATCATTGTCTTCAACTTTTATCCGGTGACCGCCGTGATGATTGTTTTGTTGGCACTTCTCAATGATGGCCCGATTTTGGCGATTGCGTACGACAAAGTTCATTATTCCGACCAGCCGGAGGCTTGGAATATGCCGCTGGTATTGGGCATCTCCTCGGTGTTGGGAATTGCCGGCGTCATTGCTTCCTTTGGTTTGTTCTATCTCGGCGAGCAGGTCTTCCACCTAAATAACGCAGTGATTCAATCCTTCATGTTCCTTAAGCTGGCTGTTGCCGGACATTTGACTATTTTCATCACACGCACACGAGGACCCTTCTGGTCGATTCGCCCCGCGCCGATTTTGTTTTGGTCAGCCGTAGGCACCAAGGCGCTCGCAACATTGGCCGCCGTTTATGGAATATTTATGACGCCTATCGGATGGCAATGGGCATTGTTGATCTGGGGATATGCCTTGGCGTGGTTCCTTTTGAGTGACCGTATCAAGCTGGCCGCCTATCGACTTTTCGATAACAACCAATTTGGCTGGCTGGGTAATGGACACAAAGAAGCGGCATGAAACCATGCGAACCGCCTGATGCCAAGCGTAAGCCGTGCGAGTAAAAGCATCCCTCCTACCGGTTACGAAATGATGCCCACGCCCGCCGCGTTGCCAACTGAAAGACAAAAGCGCGGCCGCGGTAGTGGATGCTTAGAGCATTTTGTTGCAGGCGCATCCTTTTCTTATTGAATCAAAGGCTGTGAGTTCGAGACCCCTGGCAAGGCTTGAGTGCGTCACTTGCAGCCAATCTCATCTTGTGGCAACATTGATCTGAAAAGTTTATAGGAGTACAGACAATATGCACACCGGATTAAAAATCGGCAGAATTTTCGGCATCAATATTTACATGGATTGGAGCTGGATTTTTATATTTCTGCTCGTGCTGTGGGATTTGGCGGCAGTCGTATTCCCTGAACTTCATCCGCAGTGGGGATCTGCCCTTGTCTGGAGCACGGCCATTGTTGCCGCGTTGCTTTTCTTTGCCTCCGTGCTTGCCCATGAACTGGCGCATTCCATCGTTGCAAGAGTAAACGGTATCCCTGTTCGCGATATCAGGCTGTTCTTGTTTGGCGGTGTCTCCAATATTGAGGGCGAGCCGCCTTCCCCTGGCATCGAATTCGTGATGGCCATCGCCGGCCCGCTGACCAGCGTTATACTCGGCGTAATCTTTCTATTTTTAAGCGGAGCAACTGCCGAGGGGATGGAAGTAGTTTCCGGGAACACGCTTCACGCGCTGGCACAACTGAGTCCCGTCTCCACGCTGCTCCTGTGGGTCGGGCCGATCAACATCCTGCTTGGTATTTTCAACCTGATCCCCGGCTTCCCGCTGGACGGCGGGCGCGTGCTCCGCTCGATACTCTGGGCCATCAGCGGCAATCTGCGCCAAGCCACGCAATGGGCTGCGCGCATCGGGCAGATTGTCGCGTGGGCATTTATTCTTGCCGGAATCTCGATGATTTTCGGGGTATCCATTCCGTTCCTTGGGTCGGGTTTCTTCGGCGGCCTGTGGATCGCTTTCATTGGCTGGTTCCTGAACAATGCAGCCATGCAGAGTTACCAGCAGGTCGAACTGCAAGATGTGCTGGCCGGTGTGCCTGTCTCCCAGCTAATGCGCACGAATCCTCCAACGGTTCCATCCACCATTCAAGTGAGTATGTTGGTGCATGACCATATCATGGGCACAGACGAACACGCCTTCCCGGTCGTGGACAGCGGCATCCTGGTGGGAATTGTATGCATCGAAGATGTGCGCAAAGTGCCGCGTGAACAATGGGACTGGACTACAGTTGGAAAGATGATGACCCCGGCCAAAAAATTAATAATCGCTTCGCCGACCGACGACGCCAGCAAGGCCCTTAATCAACTGGCGCGTCAGGATGTGAATCAAATGCCGGTAGTACAGAACGGACTTCTGGTCGGGATGCTCCGCCGCCGCGATATCATGCGCTGGCTGCAACTGCAGTCCGATTTGACCGGAAGAAGAAAGTTTCCTGTCTGAGCAGGAATGAGGCAGTCCATCGAGATTAGGAGTTGTTGATGAAACAATACAAGGTAAAGTCTGGTTCGAATGTGAATCTCTCGAAGTGGAATCCAAGCGATACGGGCGATTTCAAAGGTGGCAAGAAAATGGGCCTGGCGGAGGTCGCAAAGCTGGATCGCAAGCTGGACGCGCTTCAGGAATTGTTGTACGCCGAGCACAAGCACAAGATTCTGATCGTCCTGCAAGCCATGGATACCGGCGGTAAGGACGGCACCGTCCGCCATGTATTTGCGGGCGTAAACCCACAAGGCGTTCGTGTGGTGAGTTTCAAAGTTCCCACGCCGCAGGAGCTTGACCACGATTATCTGTGGCGCATCCACAAAACAGTGCCAGCGGCGGGCGAAATCGTTATTTTCAATAGGAGCCATTATGAGGATGTACTGGTCGTGCGCGTCCATCATTTGATCCCGCTAAAAGAGTGCAAGAGGCGCTACGATCAGATCAACGCATTCGAGCAATACCTGACGGAGAACGGCACGAGCATTCTGAAGTTTTTTCTGCATATCGACCGCGATGAACAGAAGAAGCGTTTGCAAGAGCGGCTTGATGACCCGACCAAACATTGGAAGTTCAATCCCAGCGACTTGAAGGAACGTAAACTCTGGCCCGCGTACACGAAAGCCTACGAGCAGGCGTTGTCCAAAACCAGCACGGCTTTTGCTCCATGGTATGTTGTGCCCGCCAACCATAAGTGGTATCGCGACCTCGTAATTTCCTCTGTGCTGGTGAAAACGCTGGAAAACCTAAATCTAAAATATCCGGAACCACAGGAAAGTCTGGATGGAATTGTTATAGAATAACTTCAGAGCAGTTCTCTGGTATATTACTGACGTTACGCAATTCTCGTTTTTTTCTCACCGCCAAGGCACGAAGAACGCCAAGAAAGTTTCTTCCTTCGCGAAGAAAAAATCGCCTTCGCGGTACGCGCTTTGCCGCTGTCTGCATAAGGTGAGATATTAAGATGTTTTTTGCTGCTGTATATATTTTGTGAGGCAAGCGGACGAACTACGGGAAACCCCTTGACTTTGATATTGGCAAGTTCCGCACATCGCCTCATTAATCATTAAGGAGAAAGAATGGATCAACCTGTTACCCCCCAATTGGATCCTTCGCATGATGTCTTGCACTATGGTCGTCAAGCCTTGGATGCCATCTTTTCACCCAAGACCGTTGCTGTGATTGGCGCAACCGAGAACGCCGGTAGTGTTGGCCGCACCATTGTCTGGAATCTCATCAGCACGCCTTTTGGCGGCACCGTTTTTCCGGTCAACCCAAAACATCCCAGCATTCTGGGAATCAAGGCATACCCGAACATTGCTTCCGTACCGGCAGTAGTGGACTTGGCAGTGATCGTCACGCCCGCGCCTACCGTCCCCGGCATCATCAACGAGTGTGTGGATGCTGGAGTGAAAGGCGCGATCATCATCTCGGCAGGCTTCAAGGAAACCGGACCGGCCGGCGTTGAACTCGAACGTCAGGTTTTGGAGAATGCCCAGCGGGGAAAGATGCGGATCATCGGGCCAAATTGTCTCGGCGTCATGAATCCCATCACCGGCTTGAACGCCACTTTTTCCGCCACTATGGCGCGGCGCGGCAGCGTCGGCTTTATCAGTCAGAGCGGAGCGCTATGCACAGCCATCCTGGATTGGAGTTTGCGCGAGAACGTAGGATTCAGCGCTTTCGTCTCGATCGGCTCGATGTTGGATGTCGACTGGGGCGATCTCATCTACCACCTGGGCGACGATCCGCAAACCGAGAGCATCGTCATGTACATGGAGACCATCGGAAATGCGCGCGACTTTCTATCGGCAGCGCGCGAGGTTGCGCTTGCCAAGCCCATCATCATCATCAAGCCGGGACGCACGGAAGGAGCTGCCAAGGCCGCGGCTTCGCATACCGGCTCGCTGACCGGCAGTGACCAGGTTCTCGAATCGGCCTTCCGCCGCAGCGGCGTATTGCGCGTCAACAGCATCGCCGAATTGTTCTACATGGCCGAAGTATTGGCCAAGCAGCCTCGACCGAAGGGTCGTCGCTTGACCATCCTGACCAACGCGGGCGGCCCCGGCGTGCTCGCCACGGATTCGTTAATTGCCAATGGAGGTGAACTGGCTTCACTTTCGTCAGAGACCATGGAATCGTTCAATCAATTGCTGCCCGCGGCTTGGAGTCATAACAATCCGGTGGATATACTCGGAGACGCCAGCCCCAAGCGATATGGTCAGGCACTGGAAATTGCCGCCAAAGATCCCAACAGTGATGGCATTCTGGTCATCCTCACGCCGCAAGCAATGACGGATCCTACCGAAACCGCAGAGGAACTTGTGCCGTATTCAAAATCCTTTGGAAAACCCATGATCGCCACCTGGATGGGCGGCAATGATGTCGCGGCTGGAGAAGCGATTCTCAACAAAGCCAACATTCCAAGCTTTCCTTATCCGGATACGGCCGCACGCGTCTTCGATTACATGGCCCACTATTCTGAAAACCTGCGCAGTTTGTATGAAACGCCTATGGCTGTTGGAAGCGGCGATCATGATCAAATAGACCGCGCACGTGCTGCCCAGATCATCAAAACCGTGCGAGACTCAGGACGAACCATCCTGACCGAACACGAATCCAAACAACTGCTGGCTTCTTATGGAATCCCTGTTACGGAGTCGCGTATTGCCAAGAGCAAGGCAGAGGCCGCCAAAGCGGCAGAGGCCATCGGCTATCCTGTGGTTCTCAAACTCCATTCAGAAACGATCACCCATAAAACGGATGTCGGTGGCGTGCAACTGAATCTGAAAAATGCTCAAGCCGTGGAAAAGGCTTTTGACGCCATCGCCGAATCGGTTCGGGAGAAGGTCGGCGCCGAGAACTTCCTCGGTGTGACCGTCCAGCCAATGATCAAGACCGAAGGCTATGAATTGATCCTCGGCAGCAGCATCGACCCGCAGTTTGGTCCCGTTCTATTGTTCGGCTTGGGAGGCCAATTGGTGGAAGTCTTTAAGGATCGCGCCCTCGCCCTGCCGCCTCTCACTACAACCTTGGCGCGCCGAATGATGGAACAAACCAACATCTTCAAGGCCCTGAAGGGTGTGCGCGGACGCGCCCCGGTCGATCTGGCCGCGCTCGAAATGCTGCTCGTCCGTTTCAGCCAGTTGATCGCTGAGCAGCGTTGGATCAAGGAACTGGATATCAACCCGCTGCTTGCCTCGCCGGAAAAACTGCTGGCTCTCGATGCCCGTGTGGTCGTTTACGGGTCGGATGTCAGCGAGGACAAACTGCCAAAGCTGGCAATTCGTCCGTATCCGATTCAATATGTCGATTCATGGAAAGCCAGTAACGGGCGCGAATTCACAATCCGCCCCATCCTCCCTGAAGATGAGTCCATGATGACCAAATTCCATGAAACGCTATCCGACCGCAGTGTATACATGCGCTACCTACGGCCCATGTTGTTGAATCAGCGCGTGGCGCACGAGCGACTGGCGCGCATTTGCCACTGCGACTATGATCGTGAGATCGCCTTGGTGGCTGAGACCAAAGACAAGAACGGCGAGCGATCCATCACCGCCGCAAGCCGGATCAGCAAACTACACGGCTCGGACTCCGCCCGATTCAGTGTACTCATCAGCGACAGCGTCCAGGGACTGGGCTTGGGCAATGAACTGCTGAGCCGCCTTGTGAAAGTTGCAAAGGCAGAAGGCATCCGGCAGCTTACCGCTCTGGCCACATCCGATAACCAGGCAATGCAGCACATTGCCAAAAATCTGGGCTTCAGCGTGATGCCGACGCAAGATCAGGGAATGATCGAGCTTAAGTTGGACCTGGGTAAATAACAACCCCGGCCTCAACGTGCAACCGAAAATAGGGATTTGATGATACGGCTTTGCCGAATCATTTCACATAAAAGCTGATATACTTTGGCGAAACTGACCACCGCTTTGCAAAATTCAAACTACAGGCGGTGGTCACACGGGCCCGTGGCGCAGTGGTTAGCGCAGGCGACTCATAATCGCTGTTAGCGCTTTAACAACACCACCATATATTCTTTGCCAAGTCAATTATCAGCATTTCTTTCCCATATATGGGTGTGCCCTTCCAATCACTACTGCAAATCTACTGCAATTGGAGTAATCGCTTCCTCGATCTTCTGCGCGGCTTCTTTCTGCGAATGACCGATGGGATGACCATAGATATCGGTGGTGATACTCGCCTTCGAGTGACC
>JBJKOR010000441.1:0-7730 GCA_046707185.1 Anaerolineales bacterium
CTCCGCACGCGCTCAGACTGATCGTGCTCAAAATGAAAGCGATAGCAATTTTTGTTTTCAACATGTTATCCCTCCTGTAAAACTCTTTGAAATGCCCTCAACAATTCGCCGCGCTGTTCAAATCCGCTTTCGCCCAAATTGCTGATGCCGAGGTAAAGTTTCGCGCGGCAGCGATGCAACAAGCCCGAAACCAAGCGCGCCATTGTTCCCTGATTGGTCTGCTCTTCATCGGCAAATGTCCATGGACGGCCAGCGGGCCATTCGCGGCTCAACACTTGCGGATGAGTCAATGGCTGGTCGAGACGCTCGTACCATCCGCTTGAACCCACGTCGAGCCAGAACTGGACGGTCACGGGGTGGTTCATCATCAGGAACGTGTAAGCGGGCGCGACCAAAACCGATTCTTCGTTTTCCGCCTTCCACGATTCCAAATATTGTGCGGCGATCACGCCTTCTTGAAGCATCGCGAAATATTCCTTGCTGAAATCGAAATCGGGGTGATCGAGATTAACAAACGACGGCTCCATCGCCAGACGGAACTTCCGAATCGATTCGATCAGACTGGCGGCGACACGCGCCGCGTCGAGGTTGCGATGGAATCCGAATCCCGGCTGGGATAAAACTTCGCCGAATAGTCTTCGCAGAAAATGATCGAGGGGCAGAGGAGTCGAGTTTCGATATTCGAGAATCGAATCTCGAAGTATCGAATATCGGTTCCCGAACATAAACGTAATTCGTTCTTGTTTCTCGGCATTGATTTGAACGAAGGATGAAAGCGTGAAATATTTTGTGCGATAAACGATCTCAGCCAATAATTGGGCACGCACCAAATCCATGTCGAGCGCCAGCTTGAGCGCATAGCCAATATCATACTTCGAGGGACGAACATTCCAATGTGGATGCGCTAAGGCGGCTAAAGTAAGAAATGCCTGCGATGCAGGTTCATCATGCAAGGAACGCGAGGGGCGATGCGTTCGCCATGGAATATTCTTTGCTTCGAGTCGACTTGTGGTGGCGAAGCGCAGCGCATCGGAAAGATAAGGAGCCAGAATAACAATTTCAGAAGCAGAGAGTAGATGATTAGAGAGTAGAGAGTTGATTTGCTCAACGATGGTGTCGAGGAGTTCGGGGTAGAAATGAGCATTGATAATGGATAATGTTTCTTCCCCGCCCCCCTCCATCTCCCCCCAAATTCTTTGAATTTGGGGGGAGTGTCCCGACCGAAGGGAGTGGACGAGGGGGGCGGGAGAGATTGCATTTGTGAGAGAAGTTGCGAGATTTGCAATTCCATCTGACATAACAAGCGATTCATCAAATGCAATTTGCTCATCGCACAGTTCATGCAAAGCCAAGGCGGTATCCACATCCGCGCCGAGGAAACGGCGATAGCCCGCGTCGTCATCGTAGATCAATAAAGCGGAATCAAATTGTGGGAGCCATTCACGCATCAAGTCGTGAGCGCGTGGGACATCTTCTTCGACGTTGTCGTAAATCAAGTGGCGATAGGTTTTGACGAGATAATCATGGACGAGCGGCTCGGTCCAAAGATAACTCCAGAAAATTTCAAGCTGCAATGAGAAATCGAGCAAATTATTTTGCAAACAGAATTCACGGAAGCGCGTCGCGCAATCCTGTGCGTCCTGATAAATACGACGTTGGCCCGGATCGCCAATCCAAGCCGAATCCAACCTCAAACCGATCTCAGTGAACGGAAATCCGACGGCTGCGGATTTATTTAAGTTATCAATAATTTGGGAATACAAACGATTGCGGTCAATCGTCACGGACTCGAAATAACCTTGATCGAGCAACGGCCGGACGATGTGCGCCATATAGTATTGCGCAGTTTCGAGCGTCAGAAAAACGGGCGGGCGTTCGGGATGCGCAAAACCGGCTTTCTGTGCGGCGAGCGGCCAGAACAAGTCAACCATACGCCGCGCCAAACCGCCGACGGTGGCGGGAGTCACTTCGCCGCCTGCGCTTCGTTCCGGCGATTGAATGATTTCGAGATAGGGTTCTTGCAGAGTGCGTTGTGGAGTTAATACCAGAATCGAATCACCGCTGACGCCGTTCGATAAAAGATATTCGAGCCGCTTGACGCCAATGGTCGATTTGCCTGTCCCCGCGGGACCCGCGAGAAAAAGCTTCGACGAAGGTTCCGCTTCGATAACGGCGAGCTGGTTCGAGGTCAGAGTGAGGCGGGTCACATCTCAAGAGTAGCGGATGCGGAGCGATTTGTCAATCTTAGACGGTAGACGATGGACTGTTGACCGTCTACCGTCCATCGTCTATGGTCAGTTAAGATTCTTCGCAAAGAATTTTTGTACGCGTTCCCAAGCGTCCTTCGACGCTTCGGGTTTGTAAACGTTTGGATCGTGATCGCGGAAGAAGGCATGGCCGGAGTTCGGATACACAATCACCTCGTGCTGGACGCCCACTTGATCAAGCAGCTTTTTGAACTCTTCCACCGTGCCGACCGGAATGGATTGGTCCTGATCGCCGAAGAGTCCGAGCAGCGGCGACTTGAGTTTATCGAGCTGGGGGAAAAGTTGCTGCATGCAGCCGCCGTAGAACATGCAGACCGCGTCCAGAGGACGGTCGAGGCCAAGCGCCAGCGACATGCGCCCTCCAAAACAAAACCCCATACTCCCAATCTTGCCCGAACAATCATCATGATTTTTTAGTGCATCGAATGCGGCGTTCAATTCTTCGGGCGCATCCTGGCCATATTTCTGTACCAAAGCTGCGGCCTTTTCATTATTTCCGAGAAGCGCCATTTCGCCGTGATAAAGATCAGGCGCAAAAGCCATATAATGGATTCCAGCAAGCCGATCCACGATGGATTCGGTTTGATTGTCGAGTCCCCACCATTCATGAATAACAATCACAGTGGGCCAGGGACCAAGTCCAGAAGGCCTCCCCAAATACCCTTCAATTTTACCGACTCGAACTAATCTGCCCATACTTGGACTCCTTTCCATTCCATTGTTTTGTAAATATGCTTGATCCGATGACCGGATGTTGGTGTGAGTTCTACAGACGTTAACATTACACCATCGGATATATTGCAAAAAAAACGAGATCAAACCCTGGATTGGTAATTTGAATCAACGTGTGGAATTTTTCCGCGTTGAAAAGTATAACACTGTTGACTCACTGGTCATTGTGATGGCTGGAATCTTTTCGTTGATGGTGTGTTCCGGGCATATCATGAACGAGCAGAAGCACCTTGCGCAGGAAGATGCCCTCGACTATAATCTGCGTCGCCCCGGGCGCGTAGCTCAGTTGGTTAGAGCGCATGTATCACACACATGAGGTCGGGGGTTCGAGTCCCTCCGCGCCCACAAAACACATGCGCAATTTGCCAATCGATCCGGAAAATCAGGGGATGACTTTTAGAATGTGAGTATCGTCACTTGTGTTGTAGAGAAAAGCATCGTATAGTTGCATTGGCAACTAATTCCGTTTTCCGTTCAAGGCATTCTTCCGGATGCGGGCTTTCCATCGCATAGCCATCGTCAGGAATTTATGAAAGTTTTGGTTTGACATATCATGAGGAAAGGGATAATTGTCATCTTCGCCCTTGTATCAATCCTTTTCAATCCTATATTTGCTGTGCCAGCATCTGCCCAAACAGCAGCTATCCGATTTGAAAATATATCGACAGACCAAGGGTTATCCCAAGCTACAGTAAACACCATTTTACAGGATCAGCAAGGCTTCCTATGGTTCGGCACCGAGGGCGGACTAAACCAATATGATGGCTATCAATTTACGGTGTATCAACATGATCCTGATAATCCCAAATCGCTCTCCGATAACGTCATCATGGCCGACTACGAAGACCGGAGCGGTGCCTTGTGGGTCGGGACCGGCGTTGGACTGGATCGATTGGACCGTTCTACCGGTACTTTTATCCACTATTCCAAAGCCCCGACCGGCTCAAACGATCTGAGCGGTATTGCGATCACAGCGATCAACCAAGATTCCTCGGGAACGCTTTGGATAGGCACGGATAGTGATGGGATTCGCGCCTTGGATTTGGCCACCAACGGGATTACGGCATACAGACACGATCCAGAAAATCCGCGATCGTTATCAAACAACTATGTCAATGCGGTCTACGTGGACCGGGAAGGGAAGATGTGGGTTGGAACCGATGCAGGCCTAGATCGGTTCAATCCCGGGTCGGGATCTTTCGTTCATGTTTCATTAGCGCCCGACTTCGTACCTGCGCTGGGTCAAGTTTCCGTCAGGGATATTTACGAGGATGACCAAAGCACAATGTGGATCGGAACCAGCAATGGATTGATTCAATGGGATCAAGCAACAAATCGATTCTCCCTTTATCAGCACGACCCGAACGAACCCGGAAGCTTGAGCGACAATTCGGTCAAAAAAATCATTGAGGACTCTCAAGGAACTATGTGGATCGGCACACTGAGAGGACTTAACCGGTTTGATAAAGCCAACGATCGCTTCATAACTTACACTCACGATCCCAACAATCCAGCAAGCCTGAGCAGCGACTACGTGCGATCTGTCTTCGAAGACCGTTCAGGCGTCCTTTGGGTCGGCACATCTTTTGGCGGCTTGGACAAGTATGCCCGATCAACCCAGAAATTCGCACTTTATAATAACCATCCGGGTCTACCCAATAATCTGAGCGACTACAATATCTGGTCCATCTATGAGGATCAAAACGAGAACCTTTGGATCGGTACCTTCTTTTCGGGACTCAACAAGGTAGATCCGAGCTCGGGCAGAGTGACAATTTTCCAGAATGATCCTTCGAATCCAGCAAGTTTAAGCGACAACGAAATTCGCGCCATTTTACAGGATCATAAAGGATCATTATGGATTGGAACGGAGCACGGAGGACTCAATCAGTACGATCCAGCGATAAACACATTTATGCATTATCAGCATGATCCCAAGGATCCTACCAGTCTGAGCAGCGATCAGGTCTTTGCCGTCTATGAAGATCATGCCGGCAGGCTGTGGATTGGAACCGAACAAGGTGGTCTTAACCTTTTCGACCCAGCCTCTGGAACCTTTGTCCATTATCAACACGATGCCAATGACCCCGGGAGCTTGAGTGATAACAACGTTCGAGCAATTTATCAGGATTACACGGGTGGACTCTGGGTTGGCACCGAACAGGGCGGCCTCGATCTTTGGGATAGCCAGAACAACGATTTCAAAACTTACCGGCATGATCCAGCAAATCCATCCAGTCTTGGGAATAATTGGGTCAGCAATATCCTCGAGGACCAAAATGGAGCGCTCTGGATAGGAACGGCCGGTGGATTGGATCGTTATGACCGTACTACACAGTCATTTACTCATTACACAATGAAAGATGGATTGCCTAACGATTTTATATATGGCATCCTGCTGGATACAGGCGGAAATTTGTGGCTAAGCACGAATAAGGGATTATCCAAATTCAACCCAAGCTCGGGCACCTTCCGAAACTATGATTTAAGTGATGGCTTACAGGGCGACCAATTCAATCCTGGGGCATACTTCCAGGCGCAAGATGGTGAGATGTTTTTTGGAGGCACAAAAGGCTTTAACGCATTTTATCCAAATTCAGTGAAGGGCAATCCCATTCCGCCTCCGGTGGCAATCAATGATATCAAGAAATACAATCAGACCTTTCAAACGAATCTTGCTTCGAACGAATCCATCCAGCTATCGTATTCGGACAATTTCATATCTTTTGATTTTTCGGCTCTGGATTACAACGCACCAGAGAAGAATCAATATGCCTACCAATTGGTGGGAGTCGATAAAGGCTGGGTGTACGCTGGCACGCGCCGTTATGCCAGCTACACAAATTTGCGAGGTGGCGACTATATCTTTCGAGTGAAAGCTTCGAATAACGATGGGATCTGGAACGAGGAGGGAACCTCAGTTCAAATCCACATCACGCCGCCGTTTTGGCAAACATGGTGGTTTTTTGGGATCATTGGCTTGATGTTGGCAGCAGGTGCATTCGGCGGTTACCGCTTGCGGGTCAGGGATATTGAGGCGAGGAACCGTGAACTCGCCAAGCGGGTGGAACAGCGTACCCATGATCTTGCAACGCTCAACGCAATTTCAAACGTTGTCAATCGCTCACTCGATCTCAAAGAAGTGATGCAAGACGCGCTTGAGCGAACCATGGAAGTTACTGGAATGACCGTTGGCTCCGCACTATTATTGGATGAAGCCACTCAGGATGTCATTCTAATCGCTCATCGTGGTATATCCACCAACAATATTCAACTCGGTATACGATGGCCGCTTATTTCGGCACTGGCAGGCAAATCACTGGAGGGCACGCATCCGCTTTCGTGGACGGTAGCAATTGATTATCCTGATGGTCCATTGAAAGCCAACCTGATGGGCGAGGGAGTCAAGCTAGTTGTTGGCGTCCCATTGATCGCAAAAGAAAAAATGGTCGGTATGCTAGTTCTAAATTCTCGCACGCCGCGCGTTCTCACACCTGAGGAATCGTCGTTGCTTTCGGCCATTGGACAACAAGTGGGCATTGCAGTCGAAAATGCCCGATTATATGAACGAGCCGAACAAGTTGCTGCCATCACGGAACGCGGCCGGTTGGCCCGGGAATTACATGATTCGGTTACTCAACTAATTTACAGCGTGACCTTGTACGCAGAAGCTGCGGCGGAACTGCTTGGTTCGGGTGAAACCGAGACGGCCGCTGGGCATCTTCGAGAGTTACGCGACACTGCCCAAGAGGCTTTGCGCGAGATGCGCCTGCTTATTTTCGAATTACGACGCCCTGGCCTGGAAAAAGGTGGACTTGCTAAAGCATTACAGGCAAGATTGGATGCCGTTGAGTTGCGCGGCGGGATGCATGCCGAAATGCAGGTGGAAGGCGTTGAAAAGTTGCCGCGTTCGGTTCAAGAGGAACTTTACAGTATTGCGCAGGAAGCTCTGAACAACGCACTCAAACACGCTCACGCAAATAATGTTCTGATCCGGTTACGATTTAGAGAAGATGAAACTGGCTTGGAAGTCACCGACGATGGTGTTGGATTCGATTCCACCACCGAACAACTTGGAGGTGGCTTTGGAATCTCTGGAATGAAAGAACGCGCACACAAGCTCGGCGGAACAATCAAGATTCAGACATCTCCGGGAAAAGGAACCACTATCAGCGTCACTGTGCCTGTAAGAACGTCCGGGCCATCCCATCGAGATGAAACCAGATCAAACTCGAAAAAAGTGGAGGAGTAATATGAAATTCCCAATCCGAGTGTTGATCGCAGATGATCACGAAATTGTGCGCAAAGGAATTCGGGCTCTGTTGGCAACGAAGCGGGATATTCAGGTTGTTGGCGAGGCAAGGGATGGAATCGAAGTAGTGGCACAGGCCATAGCTCTTCATCCGGATGTCGTATTAATGGATTTGGTCATGCCGAAAATGGATGGAATCCAAGCGACTAAAGAGATCATAGCCAAACAGCCGGAGACGCACATTTTGGTGCTAACAAGTTTTGCTGCAGACAATCAGGTTTTTCCTGCGATCCAAGCCGGGGCGTTGGGCTATTTATTGAAGGACTCGGGGCCACAGGAACTTATTCATGCCATTCACCAAGTTTATAACGGAGAACCATCTCTTGAACCTGTAGTTGCGCGTAAAGTCCTTGCAGAGCTGTCCGGCCCACCGCAAAAGCCACTGACCCGAGATCCGTTAACGGCGCGCGAACTAGATA
>JBJKOR010000442.1:0-3839 GCA_046707185.1 Anaerolineales bacterium
CTCTCAGCCCCTTCGACAAGCTCAGGGCAAGCTCTAGACTCCGCCGCGCTCGAAGATGAATTCGTTTATCAAAACACGTACAAACTCAATGTCTAATTTTATGCGAGCTTGGGCGATAAGCGCGCCTTTGTGCTAAGCCATGGAAAGAATCTTTCTGTGATCAAGATCGTTGGATATGCCGAACAAGCCGTCGCTTATTACAAGCTCGAAGAACAGACCGCGCACGTTTGGATCGCACATCAACGGTATCCAACCAAAGGACGCGTGTGGCATCCGGGCGGCGCGCATCCGTTCATCGGTCTGAATGAAGCGTTAGTTCACAACGGTGACTTTGCAAACTATCACGCAGTGAGCGAATATCTACGTCAACGCAACATCGGTCAATTATTTTTAACGGATACCGAAGTCAGCGTGCAGCTATTCGACCTGTGGGATCGCGTCTACCAGTACCCGCTCGAGATCACGCTCGAAGCGATGGCCCCAACCACCGAACACGACTTTGTGATGCTGCCGCCTGAGAAACGTGAACTCTATCGCGCGGTGCAGCGCACGCACATCCACGGTTCGCCGGACGGTCCGTGGTTCTTCATCGTGGCGCGTTCGAAGAATGATCAATTCGAGTTACTTGGCATTACTGATACATCCATGCTGAGGCCACAGGTGTTTGCTTTGTTTGAAAATGAGGACGCACAAATCGGTTTGATTGCATCCGAACGCCAAGCCATCAATGCTTGTATGCGTTCACTGACATCCGAAGACCGGCGCTTCAAACCGCTCGCGGATAAATATTGGGTGGCGCGCGGCGGCTCGCATACCGACGGCGGTTCATTCCGATTTACAGTTGCCCCCCTCGCCCCTTCGGGGCACTCCCCCCATTTTCAAGGAAAATTGGAGGAGCTGGAGATGGGCCTAACCTGCACCAATAAATTTGGCGAGCCAGTGAAGCTAATGGAGAATCGAGATCACGCGCCATACAAGCTCGATGCAGAAAAAGCCTCGCCGGATTTCCGCAAGGCATGGATCGATTCTGCGAATCATGCTTACGATGATGGCGGCGCTCCGATGGCATGGCAGTACATAAAATCGCAATTGCCGGAATCCGGCTGGAATGATCTTGCCTGGGGCTTCAAGTGGTTTTCCAATTTTGGATCGAGCGGTTTGACCGAATGGCAATTTGTGCGCAAAACATTATCGCTCGTCCGCGACCGCCGCACAGATATTGGCAACAAGAAGCGCGCTTCATTGTCAACGCTGGTGGATCAAAACTTAAGTGATCTGTTCAGCCAAAACGTGGAGGGCATCGTTTGCAAAACGCGGCAAACGCGAAACGATTTATCGGCTCCGACAACGAGCGATGCGATATTGCTGATCGATGCGTATGGCTTCCCGGCTGAGGGCGATGAATCCGTTGCGCGTTATATTGTCAACGCGTACAAGCTGGGTTGGAAAAACTTTGTCGTCCATAATTGGCGCGGCGGACGATTCGCCGCGGTTGGGATTGGCGCCAAGACGCAAGGCGTCCGCGTGGACTTGTATGGCGATGTCGGCGATTACGCCGCCTCGGGTCTGGATGGAGCCGAGGTCCAAATTCACGGCGACGCGCAGGATCAACTCGGTCAGATCATGAAAGGCGGCAAACTGGTCATCCACGGCGATGTCGGTCAGACCTTCTTGTATGGTGCGAAAGGCGGAGAGATTTATGTGCTGGGTTCCGCTGCGGGGCGTCCGCTGATCAATGCCGTCGGCAGGCCGCGCGCGGTGATCAACGGTACATGCCTCGACTACCTGGCTGAGTCGTTCATGGCAGGCAATCCGCACAAAGATGGAGGCTTCGTGATCTTGAACGGCGTGGGTTACACCGAAGATGGCAAGCTGATCGATTTGCCGAGTCCGTACCCGGGAGGCAACCTTTTCTCGCTCGCATCCGGAGGCGCGATCTTCATCCGCGACCCGCGGCATATGGTCAGCGATGACCAACTCAACGGCGGCGTCTTTGCCGATTTGGATGAAGCAGATTGGGCGTTGATCGAACCGTATCTAAAGGAGAATGAACGCTTATTCGATATCAAGATTCAAGAATTGCTCACGGTAGATGGAATTCAAAAATCGCCAAAGGAAGTGTATCGGAAAGTCGTCGTCAAAGGAAATACCACGCTTTTGCGAGATACTGAAAATCATTAAATCCCGTGTTCAATTTAAATTGGAGATTGCTTCGTCCCTGAAGGACTCGCGATGACATTTCTCTCAGGAGTCTATTCGATTTTGAAGTGTTCGAGGGCGGGCTGGCATGGTAAGATAAATAAGATTTCATTATGGAGGCACCCATGCGCAGGTTGTTCATCCTTCTCTTTATTTTTGGAATGGTTGTACTGCCGATTTCGGTACAAGCCCAGGGCGCGATCAAATTTTCCACGGTGCAGGTCCAGCTTTGGCCGGAGTATGACCGGCCCAGTGTGTTGGTCATTTCTGAATTCCAGCTTCCGGATAGTGTATCTCTTCCCACGAATGTGAATTTCCGCATCCCAGAGGATGGAAACTTGGCGGCGGTTGCCTATCACTCGGCTGACCAGCTTATCAATGCCCAATTTACCGGTCCGGTCACGGAGGGTAATTGGCAGGTTATTCAAGTCGACATCCAAACGAACGTGGTCTATCATATCGAATATTACGCGCCGCTTTCCGAAACGGATGCCAAGCACCAGTTTTCTTATCAATGGCAGAGCGAGTACCCGGTGGATGATTTCAGCATCAGCGTACGGCCGCCCACGGACATCACGCAGTTCACCACCAATCCGCTTTTGGGTTTGACGTCCAACCCCGATGGCACGACTTCGTGGCGAAAGGATTTCGGTGCGCTCGCGGCCAACCAGCCATTCACTTTGCAAGTCAATTACGATAAAACGACCGATGCGTTGGCCAAACCTGAAGCCACGCCCAGCGTCCAGCCTGCACAACCGTTCAATGGCCACACGCCGGGCAGTTTCATGGCAGCTTTGAGCGGCGCCATGCCTTATCTGATCGGCGTTGTGGGGCTGCTGCTGATCGGCGGCGGTATTGTGTATTTCTGGCAGACCGGCCGCGGCGGCAAGAGCCGGAGGCGCAATCGACATCCATCGCGGGTCGAGGCGGAAGGCGACAGCGAAGTGTACTGCCATCAATGCGGGACGCGTGCCTATAAAGGCGATCGCTTCTGCCGGGTGTGCGGCACCAAGTTACGACGCGAGGCGTAATCCATGTGCTGTCTGCATGGATGGTGGGGCTGTCTTTTCTTTCTGACACGGGTGTGTAAATCTGTAGCACACCCGTGTTATTTTTGTAGCACGGGCATGTCGATTTTTCAGCACGAGCGTGTTGTTTTCGTAGCACGGACGTGTTAATTGCGCAATACGGCGTATTAATTGAACTAACACGGCGCATTACTCGACCCAATACGGCGTATTAATTGAACTAACACGGCGTGTTATTTGGGGGAATAGGCCGGTACATCGCATCTCTAGCGAACCTCCAGGCGGTCATCCGAAACTGACAATAAGAATCCCGTCCCCAGCCGCTGGGGTCGGCGGAAATGAACACCGCACAATTTGCTGGCGATGCTATAATGACGGACAGGAATTAATCTTCGACGCCCACAGGCGGTCATACGGTCAAAGCACCGCTCAATCACTAGTTAGCCTGCACCTTTCAGAATGTAGGTAAACAAAAAACATAATGAAATGGGAAATGTAAAATGCAAACAATTCGACAATTTCTTTCCTGGTTCTCAAAGCAGAAACTAAGTGGCAAGCTGGCTATCGGATGTGCAGGTCTATTTATACTTTGTTGCTTGTGTAGTATTCCAG
>JBJKOR010000443.1:0-3293 GCA_046707185.1 Anaerolineales bacterium
ATGGTGAACATGCCCGCCCAATATCGCCACGTGCATAAAGGCACGTTCATCCTGACGACCGTCATTTCTCAGACGCCGATTCTCGCCGGGGAATGGGCCATGGCGAAATTCGATCCGGCCATGGTCATCCTGCCACCGGCGCAGGTTGTGCCGAAAAACACCACGCCGCAGCAACAAGCCAAAGAAGATTATCAAATGCTGGATGACAGCGAAGCCACCGCCATCACGGTCGGTTTGCGGCTGGCGGGTTATCAAACCCAGATGACCGGCAAAGGTGCGCGCGTCGTCAGCATTTTGCCGGGCAGTCATGCCAACGGAGTCCTCGAGGTGGGAGATGTCGTTACCGCCTTGAACGGAACGCCGGTGCAGACCACGTCAGATTTGATCGAACTGGTGCAGAAGCAATCCGCCTCGGCTTCGGTCCGACTCGACGTGAAGCGGGGATCGACTCCCATGGAAGTGACGATCCCGCTGATGGCTCCTACTTCCGCCAGCGATTCGCCGAAGATTGGAATCTCCATCACTTCCGCGGGCTTCGATTACAAGCCGCCTTTCCCGGTCTCGATTCAGACTCAGAAGATCAACGGCGGGCCTTCCGCAGGCTTGATGTTCACATTGACGGTTTACAATATGCTCTCGAAGAATGATTTGACACACGGCCTGCGCATCGCGGGAACCGGCACGATCAACCTCGACGGCACAGTAGGACCGATTGGCGGAGTCCAGCAAAAGGTCGCCGCGGCCGAACAAGTGGGCGCGGTTTATTTCCTATGTCCCGTGGATAATTATGCCGATGCCGTTGCCGCGGCCAGGACCATCAAAGTAGTCAAGATTGCAACCGCCCAACAGGCAATTGATTTTCTCAAGAATCTGCCCGCACAGTAATCTGACTTGCGTTATCATTGCCGATAACCTGGATTTCAAAACGTCCAATCAAAGGAGCTTGCGTGAGCAGAAGAGTTTTAATTGCATTTATTATTTCGTTTGTTCTTTTATCTGCATCTTGTTCTGCTCCGAATCCGGCGCCAACCGCAACAGCTTCTCCTGTTGCCGAAGCTTCCATACCGTCTCCTACACCATCAACCAATTCGACTCCCTCGCCAACTGCCGCCGCAACTTCCATCCCTATTCCTGCACGCCCGCAATACACCATGAACGTGATCATGGCTTACGATGCACACTCCGTCAGCGTGGACGAGACGATCCTTTATCCGAACCATACCGGTCAAACCTTGAACGACATGGTATTGGCGGTGGAGCCGAATTATTGGCAAAACTGTTTTACGCTCAACAGCATGGCGTTGAACGGGGATCCATTTACAAGCTACACCTTGGACAGTCATAAGTTATCCTTCGATCTTCCCCAGCCTCTCGCTCCTGAATCAACGGTAACCATTCACATTCAGTTTAGCCTCCTCCTGCCGTCCCTTCAGGAACAGCTAGGTGTACGGCCGCAGATTTTTGGTTACACCTCCAGCCAGTTGAATCTCACGGATTGGTATCCGTTCGTGGTCCCGTATATTGGCGGACAATGGATTTTGCATGACCACTGGTATTACGGCGAGCATCTGGTTTATGATGCGGCGGATTTCACCGTCAACCTGAAATTCAAGAACACGACCAACGTACCGATTGTTGCATCCAGCGGCGCGCCGACTCCTGCTTCGACAAGCTCAGCCAGCGAAGGGACTCAATACACGCTCACTTCCGGACGCACGTTTGTGCTCTCGGCCAGCCGCGAATACAAAGTCATGAGCGCACAATCGGGAAACGCGGTGATTTATGAATACTATTTCCCGTTGTATGAAAAATCCGCGCAAGCCTCTTTGATGGCATCCGTTCAGGCAATGCAAGTCTATACACAACACTACGGAGCGCCGTACTCGCACAAAACTTTTTCCATTGTCATGGGCGATTTCAATGATGGGATGGAATTCTCCGGTTTGGTCTTTATGCCGCGCAGTGCCTATAATCTATATAACGGAACGCCTGAAAGCTTACTGATTACCGTGACCGTGCATGAGACTTCACATCAATGGTGGTTCGAACAGGTGGCAGACGACCAGGCGATGCAGCCGTGGCTGGATGAGGCCTTTGCCGCGTACAGCGAACACGTTTTTTATGCTTCGGTTTATCCCAATGATGTTTCGTGGTGGTGGTCGTATTGGGCGCCACGCGTGGGCGGGACGCAGTCGTTGCCGTATATCGATATCACCATTTATCAGGCAGGTGGATTTATCCCTTATACCAACACAGTCTATTTGGGCGGCGCACATTTCCTCGACGATTTGCGCGTCCGCCTCGGCGATCAGGCCTTCTTTGCATTCCTTCAGGACTATTTCAAACAGGAGAATGGAAAAATTACCTCCCCGCAGGAATTCTTCCGCGTCCTGCGCGCCGACACACAGGTGGATTTCTCCGATATAGAAAAGAAATATTTCAAGAATTCGTATTGATGAAAAGAACACTCCAACTCCTTTGTGTCCTCTCGATTTGGACTCTTGCATCTTGTGCGCCGGCTAAAGCCACGCCTGCGGTTCCCACCTTCGACTTCAATCTGGTCACCGTTAATCCGAACTCGACCTCCACCCCGACTCCCTTCCAGCCTGCCACGCCAACCAATACAACGATTCCGTCCGCGACGCCATTGGCAACAAATACGGTCGCGCCAACAGCTTCCCTTACATCAACGCCATCGCTGAACGCGTCTCATCCCACGAGCAATGTCCCCTCGCCGACTTCTGCACCCGCCAACACGCGCACGCAATATACGTTTTACGTGAACCTTAAATATTCGGCGCACACTTTACACACAGATGAGACCATCCAATATACAAACACGACCGGCCAAACGTTATCGAATATCGTAATGGCCGTCGCACCGAATCTATCGAGCAATTGCTTTTCTCTGGATACCATCGCGCAGAACGGACGGGCCATCACTGACTACAATCTCGATGGTCAGCGACTGACTGTCAATCTCTCCCAACCGCTTGTACCGAATGCCATCACAACCTTTACATTGAGCTTCGATCTTTCCCTGCCTCCAAGAAGCGGCGAGAAACCATTTGGCTATCTTAGTCACCAAGTCAACCTAAGCGATTGGTATCCCTTCATCGTTCCCTATCAGAATGGATGGATACTCCACCCGGCCTGGTCGTTTGGTGAATGGCTCGTGTACGATGCCGCCGATTTCGATATGAATCTCAAAGTGGATAATCCCAACGTGATAATCGCTGCCAGCGGGCCGGAACAAGCCAACGGCGATTGGATGGAATATCGCATCACTGCTG
>JBJKOR010000444.1:0-6311 GCA_046707185.1 Anaerolineales bacterium
GCAAAAACCCATTGAAAAACCGGCCGAAGTTTTCGCCGAAGTGTTGGCGGAAGAAAAAGTTCCCATGCCGCGAGATGTCACGCGTGGAGGATTCCATGCCGAAAAAGCCATGCCATCCGCAGATCAAAACCGCCGTACGATTGGCGGATTGGAATTCGTGCGTGTGCCCAAAGGCAGTTTTGTGATGGGCAGTAAGGATGATAATAGCTTGGCACAAGATCATGAAAAGCCGCAACACACTGTGGATATACCTTATGACTATTGGATGGCAAGATTTATTATTACTAATGAACAATACGCTCAATATATTGGCAAAGAAAAACATCCTGTCAAAGATTGGTCAACGAAGAAGGATCATCCTGTTGTCATTATTTCATGGAATGATGCGATGGCGTATTGCAAGTGGTTCAATGAAACCTTCAAAAGCGAATTGGGCGATTTATTATTGCGCCTGCCCACCGAAGCCTAATGGGAGAAAGCCGCGCGCGGCGCATACGGTAACGAGTGGCCGTGGGGCAACGAATTCGATGCGAATAAATGCAATTCAAGTGAAGGAGGCAAAGGCACTACAACGCCTGTAGGCGCGTATTCTTCTTTGGGCGGTGATTCACCCTATGGTTGTGCAGATATGGTTGGCAATGTATGGCAATGGACACACAGTTTATGGGCAAAGTATCCATATAACGCAAAAGATGGACGCGAAGATGAAAAGAGCCGTAATAGTCGCGTGCTGCGCGGCGGTTCGTTCTTCGACGGTCCGGACCTCGCGCGCTGTGCGTATCGCGGCTACAACAGTCCCGATTATCGTTTCAACCGCATCGGTTTTCGTGTTTTTGTTTTTTCTCCATCTAATCTCTGATCTCTGATTCTCTGTACTCTGAATCTCTGACTCTTTTATGAATTTACAAGAACAGTTATGCCAATGGGATAACCTTACACTTGCATATCGTACTGCCTC
Source organism: Anaerolineales bacterium (assembly GCA_046707185.1). Classification (GTDB taxonomy): domain Bacteria; phylum Chloroflexota; class Anaerolineae; order Anaerolineales; family Villigracilaceae; genus Fen-1038. The sequence continues at coordinate 959 of JBJKOR010000444.1, forward strand.
GCGCGGCAAACGCGGCAGGCAAGCCACCGCGCAATTTGAATTCTTGTTGGGCGATCATTTGATCGAACTGCAAGAGCAGTTGGAAAATAAAACATATCAACCGGGAAAATACCGAAGCTTTTATATCCATGAACCCAAGAAGCGTTTGATCTCTGCCGCGCCGTTTCGTGACCGCGTGGTTCATCATGCGTTATGCAATGTTACGGTTCCATATTTTGAAGAACAATTCATCCCGACCAGTTACGCCAACCGCGTAGGTAAAGGCACGCACCGCGCATTGGATCAATGCCGAAACTATATGCGCCGCTATCAATATGTGTTGCAATGTGATGTCGTTCAATTCTTTCCAAGCGTTGACCATGAAATCTTGCGAACCACATTGAGAAAGATGCTTCCCGATGAAAGCGTTCTGTGGCTGATTGAGCGCATCCTTACCAGCGGCGTCGGTGTGCTTTCCGAAGAATACAACATGGTTTACTTTCCTTCCGATGATATTTTTGCGGTCAACCGTCCGCGCGGCTTGCCGATTGGTAATCTCACCTCGCAATGGTGGGCGAACTGTTATTTGAATCAATTCGACCAATTCATAAAACGGGAACTTGGTTGTACAGCGTACTTGCGCTATGTAGATGATTTTCTTTTATTCGCCGATGACAAACAAACCTTATGGCAATGGCGAAAAGCCATTTTGGAACGAATGCAGAGATTGCGTCTGACCATTCATGAAGAATGCGCTCTGCCGCGTCCCATCACGGATGGCATGAAGTTTTTGGGATTTGTTCATTATCCTGAATATCGCAAACTAAAACGCGAGAAAGGATTTGCCTATCAACGAAAGCTGAAACATCTTTTGCTAAATGCTTCAAATAAAAAACTGCAGTCTTCTGTTCGGGGCTGGATCAATCATGTTCGTTATGGGGATACATGGGGATTACGGAGAGCAGTGTTAGGAAAATATAACTTGTTGGGAGAAAATGATGTCTGAAGAAATGGTTATCTTTACGCGTACATATGATTTCATTTCATGGATATTGCTATTAACGGAGAAGTTTCCAAAGAGTCAACGTTTTGTTATTACTTCTCGATTGCAAGGTGCGGCTTTGGATTTTCAGGAATTATTGATCGAAGCCAATGCTTTACGCGGCGCGAAGCGCGCCGAAAAATTACGCGCGGCAGACGCTGAACTTTTAAAAACGCGTTTATATCTGCGGTTGTGCGAAAAATGGAAATGGATCACAGCGGGTCAATACAAGCATGCTTCTTCTATGACTGCCGAACTGGGTCGTTTGCTTGGGGGATGGATGAAAACTGTCGCTTCCGAGTCGTAAGACTCGTTGCGAAAGGCTTGCCCGAAATAGACGCGTGCTGCGCGGCGGTTCGTTCAACAACAATCAGAACAACGCGCGCTGTGCGTATCGCAACAACAACAATCCCGATAATCGTAACAACAACATCGGTTTTCGTGTTTTTGTTTTTTCTACACCTTTGCTTTTATGCCGGAAATGCAATATGACTACGGTTGTATTGCCGAGGCTTTCAAAGATGGCGCGGGCAATGCCTTGGCTTATTCCGCAAGGAGAGCCGAATATAAAAACGTCCCGTGACTTGTCCTTCATCGGGATCGTCACGGGACACTTTCTCCTCACTACTCTCCATTCTCTTATCCCTTGCACTTTACTCTTCCAGGGTACTAATATCGCCTTTGGGTAATAATCCTTGTGCACGATTCAAATTTTTATAACCGCTTTAGCAAATCTTCCAAGTCTTGATAATCATATGGCGGTCGTTGGCGGATTGCGAGTACAAGCACCGAGTTCTCCTGTATTGCATAAATGATTCGCCAGTGATCGGTTCTATTCGTCTGACCTCTATCGTTTCATCTTCAATTTCAAGCCGTTTGCTTTTTGGCGGGCGCGGGTCACGCTCCAATGAATTGACTGCCGAAACGATCAGGCGATATTCTGCGCCAGCAAGTCGATTCAATTCCTTCCATGCAGATGGATAAAGATACGCCTTGGGTTACTTTTTGGCATGTGTTTTCTTTCCCCTTGTCTTTGCCTTTGACCATGGAATGAAACCAGCTTTTAGGGGATCGCCATCTGCGGTTCTCAATTTCCTCAATGCTTCTCGAATCGTTGGGAGATCATCTGCTAATTCAAGCGCTTCCATGATGTCCTCCCATGTTTGCATATCAACCAATACGCCAACGGGTTTCCCTTTAGCATCAGGAACAATTTTTAATTTTTCGGGAGCGATTGTAACCATTTTGACTCCTTGCTTCGATTATATCAATAAACATTTTGCTGAGAACAAAACAGGCCGAGGACTTCCTCAGCCTGTTGTTGCGTTTTGCGTTTTATTCCTACTCTTCCAGTGTACTCACATCGCCTTCAGGCAAGCCTTGCGCACGCGCCTTTAACACACGCCGCATGATCTTGCCGGAACGCGTCTTCGGCAGTTTGTCCACGAACTTCACATCTTCGGGACGCGCAATTGGTTCCATGTGAGTCGCGAAGTGTACCTGAAGTGACGGCGCGTTCATTTTTCAGGCATGGCGGAAATCAGGGCGCGTAATGCATTATTGACCTGTTCCGCTGTTGTAAATACCTTTGCCACATCAGGAGCGATAACCGCTACAAGAGGACCATCTTTCATGCGGCTGGCAAAGCGATTAGGCTTGGCTTTGTTATAGTCGAAACGATATTCTTTTGCCATTTCGGCAGCTTTATGGGGTTTTGTGACGGACGTTTTTTTCATAGTCTTTGATTTCATTTTTCGTTGCGCGTCGAGCGCTGATAATACGGATCGTGTCTTCTGTTCTTTCTACGAAACATACAAGGATGAGCCTGCGAAGGGATGATAAGCCGATAATGATTTCACGATGTTCTTCATCGGAGTGCAGGATATCATCGAAAATGAAGGCGAGTGGATCGGCAAAAACAGTAATGGCCTCGTCGAAAGCAATACCATGCTTGCGGAAATTGCTATCGGCTTTGCGAGAATCCCACGAAAACTTCATGGATTAAGTATAGCATATAAAAAATCGAACATGCTTTTTGGCAGACTCTAAAGGTTTTAAAAACCTTTAGAGTCTCGTATAGTTCTTACTCTTCCAACGTACTTACATCACCTTCGGGTAATCCCTGCGCTCTTGCCTTCAACACGCGGCGCATGATCTTGCCGGTACGCGTCTTCGGTAATTTGTCCACGAACTTCACATCTTCGGGACGTGCGATCGGTCCCATGTGAGTCGCGACGTGCTGGCGTAATTCTTCCGCGAGTTCAGGCGATGGGGCAAAGCCTGCCCGCAACAGCACAAACGTGTGAATGCCCTGACCTTTGACTTCATGCGGCAGTCCAATCGCGGCGGCTTCGGCCACAGCAGGATGACTCACCAATGCCGATTCGATTTCTGCCGTGCCAAGCCGGTGACCCGACACTTTGATCACATCATCGACGCGGCCGATGATCCAGAAATAACCGTCCTTGTCGCGCTTGGCCGAATCGCCTGCAGTGTAGTAACCGGGGAATTTGCTCCAGTATTGTTGTACATAACGATCCGGGTCGCCGTAAATCGTCCGCAGCATGGATGGCCACGGATTCTTCAACACGAGATAGCCTTCTGTGTCGTCGGGGACGGGCTTGCCGCCTTCATCGAGGATTTCCGCTTCCTGTCCAAAGAACGGACGCGTGCCCGAACCGGGTTTGAGCGGCACCATCGGCGTGGGCGTAATCATGAACATGCCGGTCTCGGTCTGCCACCAGGTATCCATGATGGGACAGCGTTCTTTGCCGACGACTTTGTAATACCATTTCCAGGCTTCGGGGTTGATCGGCTCACCAACGGAACCCAGCAATCGCAGCGAGGAGAGATCGTGTTTGTTCGGCCAGGCGTCGCCGAAGCGCATCAAACTGCGGATGGCCGTTGGCGCAGTGTAAAGGATGGTGATGCCGTAACGTTCCACTTGCTGCCAAATTCGATTCGGATATGGATACATCGGCCCGGCTTCGGACATGAACGAAGTCAAGCCGTTGATCAGCGGACCATAAACGATATACGAATGTCCTGTGACCCAACCGGGATCGGCCGCGCACCAAAAGCGGTCTTCATCATTTACATCGAAGACATATTTGAGCGTGGCGTATGTCCCGACCATGTAACCGCCATGCGTATGCAAAATGGCTTTGGGCTTGCCGGTCGAGCCGGATGTGTAAAGGATGTACAGCGGATCTTCGGCGTCCATCACCTCGGTGGCGCATTTGCCGTTTGCAATCGGGAGCGCCAGCAGATCGTGATACCAATGATCGCGGCTGAGTTCCATCGGAACTTCGTGCCCCACGCGTTTGACGACAATCACGTTCTCCACGGACGGACAGCGTTTGACCGCTTCATCGACCGTTCGTTTCAACTCGACGATCTTCCCGTTTTGGAAAGCGCCGTCGCAGGTGATGACCAGTTTCGATTGGCTGTCTTCGATGCGGCCTTGTAATGCGTCCACGCTGAAGCCGCCGAACACCACGGAATGGATGGCGCCGATCTTGGCGCAAGCCAGCATCGCAAAGACGATCTCGGGAACGCGTCCCATGTAAATCGTGACGCGGTCACCTTTCTGAACGCCCATGGCTTTGATAACGTTTGCCATGCGGCTGACTTCGCGGTTGAGCAGAAAGAAGGAAAATGTTCGTTCGGTTTTTCCGTCTTCGCTTTCCCACACGAGCGCCAATTTATTTTTTCGAAATGTTTTTAAGTGCCGGTCAATTGCATTGTGAACGATATTTGTTTTCGCCCCTACGAACCATTTGTAGAATGGCTTATTGGAATCATCGAGAACCTTGTCCCACTTTTTGAACCATTCCAGTTCTTCGGCTTCCGCCGCCCAAAATGCCTCCGGGTCCTTACGGGCTTTTTCGGCCATCTCGTCCCAATCTTTGACGCGCGCCTGGGCGACTACTTCATTCGACGGAAAATACACTTCACCTTCCAATTGCAATTTGCTCTTGGCCATGTCTCTCTCCTTTGACGAATAATGCGCTAACTATACAACAAAATTCTTTTGGAGGCAAATAAAAACTATTCGTATTCAATCAATAGGACTATCACACCTGAAAAGAGTCGCGGTGAAACCGAACGAAGAATCCGCTAACCCTTCAAAAAATTCGTATAGATTGGCGAAGACGTGTGCCCGTAGGATATTAGCGGACAAAGAATCCAAATGCAATAGCGCTATTCGATCAGCGATTTCCAATCCAGTTTTTCCGCCGTTTGGTGCAAACGATGATCATCATCCACGAGGCGATATTCCAAATTGCGGAATACTTTTTCGGCCAGCGGTTTGTTGGTTGTTATCGGAAC
>JBJKOR010000445.1:0-4920 GCA_046707185.1 Anaerolineales bacterium
CGCCTATCCTTATCCGAAATATGACAACTCACATGGGGAATTAAGTCATAAATAACTAACATCTTGTTTCATTGGAGGATAAACTTGGAGGGTTGTAAAGATATTTTCGGGCTAATGCCCGTTCTTCAAAGGAGTTTGTAATGAAACGTCCCGTAGTAACCATTGATGGCAACGAAGCCACAACTTCAGTTGCCCACCGATTGAATGAAGTGATTGCCATCTATCCGATCACACCCTCTTCCCCAATGGGCGAACACGCCGATGCGTGGTCCGCAAAACACCAACCAAATTTATGGGGAACCGTTCCATTGGTAGTTGAAATGCAGGCCGAAGGCGGCGCGGCAGGCGCCGTACACGGCGCACTTCAAGCTGGTGCGCTGACCACCACGTTCACCGCCTCGCAGGGCTTGCTGCTGATGATTCCCAACATGTACAAAATTGCGGGCGAGCTTACCAGCACCGTTTTCCATGTGGCCGCGCGTTCGGTTGCATCACAAGCGCTCTCGATCTTTGGTGACCATTCGGATGTGATGGCCACACGGCAAACCGGTTTTGCTTTGCTCGCATCCGGTTCCGTCCAGGAAGCGCACGATTTTGCCGCCATCGCCCAAGCTGCAACGCTCAAGACACGCGTGCCGTTTCTGCATTTCTTCGACGGCTTCCGCACTTCGCATGAAGTCGCCAAGATCTTCAAACTTTCGGATGAAGAACTCCGCTCGCTCATCGACGAAGATCTGATCCGCGCTCACCGGGAGCGTGGGTTATCGCCCGATCATCCGGTCGTGCGCGGTACCGCACAGAATCCTGATGTTTTCTTCCAGGGACGCGAAACAGTCAATCCGTACTATCAAGCCGCACCCGCCATCACCCAAGCAGTGATGGATCAATTCGCAAAGATTACCGAACGGTCCTATCACATCTTCGATTACTCCGGTCATCCCGAAGCTGAACGAGTGATTGTCCTCATGGGTTCGGGCGGCGAAACCGCTGAAGCCACGGTGAAATATCTCGCTGAGAAAGGCGAGAAGGTCGGCGCGGTACGCGTCCGCCTCTACCGCCCATTCTCGATTGAACACTTCATTTCTGCCCTGCCAAAAACCGTAAGGGGCATTGCAGTATTGGATCGAACAAAAGAACCGGGCGCATCTGGCGAGCCGCTTTATCTGGATGTGGTCGATGCGCTGGCAGAAAGCCAGCACACCAACGTCAAAGCCATCGGTGGACGCTACGGACTTTCATCCAAGGAATTTACGCCAGCCATGGTCAAAGCCACATTGGATGAATTGAAGAAAGCTGAACCGAAGAACCATTTCACAGTTGGCATCAACGATGATGTCAGCCACACCAGCCTCGAAGTCGATTCTTCCTTCTCCATCGAGTCGGAAGAGACCGTGCGCTGCATGTTCTTCGGCCTCGGTTCGGATGGCACCGTCGGCGCCAACAAGAACTCGATCAAGATCATCGGCGAAGAGACGGATAACTTTGCGCAAGGCTATTTCGTTTACGACTCGAAGAAATCCGGCACGGTGACCACCTCGCACCTGCGCTTCGGCCCCAAGCCGATCCATGCACCGTATTTGATCGAAGTCAATCAGGCAAATTTCGTAGCCTGTCACCAATTCATCTTCCTCGAAAAATTCGATATGCTGAAATACGCCAAACCCGGCGGCGTGTTCCTGCTCAACAGTCTGTACAGTCCCGATCAAGTCTGGGACAAGATGCCGCACGAAGTTCAGCAAGCCATCATCGACAAGAAACTGAAATTCTATGTCATCAACGGGTATGAAGTCGCTGAGAAGACTGGCATGGGCAGCCGCGTGAACACGATCATGCAGACAGCCTTCTTCGCCATCAGCGGCATCCTGCCGCGCGAAGCCGCCATTGCCGAGATCAAACATGCCATCGAAAAAACGTACGGGAAGCGTGGCGAGGCTGTGGTCAAGATGAACTTCAATGCGGTGGATAGCACACTCGAGAATCTTCACGAGGTCAAGGTTCCAGCCAAGGTAACATCGAAGCTCACGCGCCGGCCCGCGGTCCCGGAAGAAGCGCCTGAATTCGTTCGCAATGTGCTTGGACAAATGATCACGTTCGACGGCAACGATGTTCCGGTCAGCGCTATGCCTGCGGATGGCACCTTCCCCACCGGCACCACACAATGGGAAAAACGCAACCTCGCACTGGAAATCCCGGAATGGGAGCCGGACATTTGCATCCAATGCGGCAAGTGCATCATGGTTTGCCCGCATGCCGTAATTCGCCAGAAAATCTTCGATGACAAATTACTGGCAGATGCGCCGGAATCTTTCAAGCACATGCCTTCGAAATACAAAGAGTTCTCGCACGGCATGACCTATTCGATTCAGGTTGCGCCGGAAGATTGCACAGGCTGCCAGTTGTGTGTGGAAGCTTGCCCGGTAAAAGATAAGAAGCAGGTTGGGCGCAAGGCGTTGAATATGGTGCCGCAGCCGGCGATCCGCGAGCGCGAAAGCAAGAACTGGGATTTCTTCATGAAGATCCCGGACCTCGACCGCAAGTTGATCAATCCGTCCACCATCAAGAACTCGCAACTGCTGCGACCATTATTCGAATTCTCTGGCGCCTGCTCAGGATGCGGCGAGACACCTTACGTGAAGCTCGTCTCGCAGCTCTTCGGCGACCGGACGATTGTCGCCAACGCAACTGGCTGTTCGTCCATCTACGGCGGCAACTTGCCGACCACGCCGTGGGCGAAAGATCGCTTCGGACGCGGTCCCGCCTGGTCGAATTCACTGTTCGAAGATAACGCCGAATTTGGCCTCGGCATGCGCCTGACGCTCGACAAACAAAACGAATATGCGCATGAATTAGTGGAAAGCTTCCGAAAAGAACTTGGTTCCGAATTGACAGATGGTATTCTGCATGCCGATCAATCCACAGAAGCCGGTATCGAAGAACAACGCGAACGCGTGGCAGAGATCAGAAAGAAGCTTGCCAGTTCGAGCGACCCACGCGCCAAGGATTTGGTCGGCCTCGCCGATACGCTCGTAAAGAAATCCGTGTGGATCATCGGTGGCGATGGCTGGGCTTATGATATTGGTTACGGCGGTTTGGATCACGTGCTCGCCAGCGGACGCAACGTTAACGTGCTGGTGCTGGACACCGAAGTGTATTCCAACACCGGCGGACAGGCCTCCAAATCCACGCCGCGCGCCGCGGTTGCGAAATTTGCGATGAGCGGCAAAGGCTTGCCGAAGAAGGACCTCGGTTTGATCGCCATGGCGTATGGATATGTCTATGTGGCGCGCGTTGCGATGGGGTACAATGATCAGCAAACACTGAGGGCGTTCCTCGAGGCCGAGTCGTATGATGGCCCGTCGCTGATTATTGCCTACAGTCACTGTATCGAGCACGGCTATGATATGGTGCATGGACTCGAACAACAGAAGCTTGCGGTTCAGTCCGGTGCATGGCCCGTCTATCGATATGACCCGCGTCTGGCGCATGAAGGCAGGAACCCGCTCATCATCGAATCGAAAGCCCCGACCATTCCTGTCTCGCAATATGCCTACAATGAAACACGTTACAAGATGCTCACTCAAGTGGATGAAACCCGCGCGGAGGAATTGATGCGCGAAGCCCAACACGATGCCAACTCGCGCTGGACACTTTATCAACAAATGGCTGCCATCCATTACGATGCTGACACTGACGGTGATGGACAGCAAAAAAGTTAAATGAGGATAGAGAATAGAGAGTAGCAAATCTACTCTCTATTCATATATCAGGAGAACACCATGATCGATCTTTCTACAACTTATCTGGGCTTGAAACTGAAGAATCCGCTGGTGGCATCCGCTTCGCCGCTTTCCAAAAAGGTGGATCAAGTCAAGCGCCTGGAAGAGGCGGGCATTTCTGCCGTGGTCATGTATTCATTGTTCGAGGAACAGATCATCCACGAGAGTCTCGAACTCGACCATTATCTGGCGCGCGGCACAGAGTCTTTTGCCGAGGCGCTTACCTATCTTCCCGATGCCGGCACATACAGTTTACTGCCCGATCGTTATGTGGCAAACGTTGAAACATTGAAGAAAGCTGTGCACATTCCGGTCATCGGAAGTTTGAACGGAGTCTCCAGGGGCGGCTGGACACGTTACGCCCGCCTCATTCAGGACGCCGGGGCGGACGCGCTCGAATTGAACCTCTACTACATCCCCACCGACTCCGCAGTCGCCGCGCAGCAGATCGAAGACGCGCAGGTGGAACTCGTGGCGGATGTAAAATCCACCATCACGATTCCGCTGGCTGTCAAGCTGAGTCCGTTCTATACTTCGTTCACCCATTTCGTAAAACGCCTCGCAGAGATGGGCGTGAATGGTTTGGTACTCTTCAACCGTTTCTACCAACCCGATTTCGATATCGAAGAATTGAACATCGCACACACGCTCGAGTTAAGCTCCTCATCCGAATTGCGGCTGCCCCTGCGCTGGATCGCCATGCTGCACGGGGACGTCAATGTCGACTTCGCCTTGACCAGCGGCGTACATTCTGCCACGGATGTTTTGAAAGCCATGATGGCGGGCGCCAGAGTTTCGATGATGGCTTCCGAGCTGCTTCATAACGGCGCAGGTTCTGCTTCTACCATCCTGAGCGACCTACAAAACTGGATGGAGCAACACGAATACACATCGATCCAGCAAATGCAGGGAAGCATGAGCCAGAAATCCGTTGCGGAGCCGTCTGCTTTTGAGCGGGCAAATTACATGAAAGTACTAAGTTCGTTCAGGGATTTGCCTTAATCGACCAGCACTACAAACCAAAAAGTCCTCCGAATTTGCGGAGGACTTTTTTGATAATTCCAAAGCGGGATGGCTATTGCTGAACCGGGGCAGGAGCATTCTTGCGCTGACGGAATGTGATGCGGCCGCGCGTCAAATCATA
>JBJKOR010000446.1:0-4613 GCA_046707185.1 Anaerolineales bacterium
CCGCCCTGCACTCTAAATTATTGGGTGGAGTTGTCTCACTATTATAGACACAGAGGGTTAAGCGATCGCCAATGAGCAGTGGCACTCCGAGCCAACATTGAATCCGCGCATGTTGAGGAAGTCTAAATATTTCATATGTGGATTGTGGCGTATCTACAATAAGCGCTCGCTGAGTAGAGATTACCTTTGCGTTTGGAATCTTATCAGTAAGCGACCAAACAAATCCTAATGCGCGCGCCGGATCCGGTGAACCGCTTACGCTAACAATTTTTAGATGTGTGTCAGTAAGAACTTGGAGTGACGCACTATCGTAGGGAACTACAGTGTGTAGTTCCCTAAAAATAAGGTCGAAAACAGTATCGCGATCCAACGTAGTACTTAGAACTTGTGAAACCCTCCATAAAGCCTCAGCTTCGTTCTGCTGGCGTCGCGCGATTTCATAAAGTTTTGCATTTTCAATTGCGATCGCTGCATGCGCCGCCAGCAATTCAACGTTCTTGACATCTTCATTGCTAAACGCATCGGGTTTGGGATGCTCAACACTTAATACTCCAATCATTTTCTTACCCATTTTGAGTGGTACTGAGAGCTGCGAGTGAGTCCTGACACCCTCTCGCAACGGAATGTAATTGGGATTCCCGTCCACCTCGTGGACATTCTGCGGTTTTCCAGTGAGTAACGCCAACCCTGCAATGCCTTTTCTTTGGTCAACCTTCAAGTCTATTTCCCCGACATTTTTTCGTAAGTTGTTCAGAATATCTGGAGGAAAACCGGCAATGAAATGTAATTTTCTATTTTCCAGCAAGGCTATATGGCTGAAGCAGCCAACCTGCTGATAGTCAGCCTCTTTAATGATTAATGCTTGTTCAGCAATCCGGCTAAGAGTTGCATCCAATGTTACAGTGTTAGTAATTGCTTTACCTGCTTCATATAATCCCTTCAATGCCTTTTCTCGGTTTTCAGTATTACTTAGAAGTTGTGCATTGCGAATTGCTATAGACGCTTGGGCCGCGAAGAGTTCAAGTTGCCTACGCTCTTCTGTTGTAAACTGATGAGTTGATCTGTAATTGACGAACATTACTCCGACTTTTTGCTTCTCGACGTGTAAAGGAATCGCGATACAAGATTCGATTCCCTCGTCAATTGCAAAACGTTTTCCGCTAAAGAGGGGATCTTCGGAAACTCTTTTTACGATGTAAGCCGAGTCCCGTTTCAGCATTTCGTGCACAATTGAGCCAGAGGCAACTTCCCCATATTGAGAGGCTCGATCTGGATACATTACCCCTACCATAATAGGAGGATGGCTCAAAGTATTCGTCAGTTGATCATACTCAAACAACGCAACTGCATCACAGCCTACAACTTCTTGTGTTCCCTGTGCTATGGACAGTAAGGTGGCTGGCTTGTCACCTAAAACAGTTAATTCCGCAACCGCCTTAGCCGTTTCATGCGCCTTTCTTACCTGCCCTAAAAGCTTAGCCTTCTTAAGTGCAACGGCAGCATTATAAGCAAAGGTTTCCAATATTCTGCGATCATCAGTGACAAAGTTTCTCTTAACATTATGGTTTACATAAAGCACGCCGAGTTTTTCTTCACCGATTCTTAGCGCTATGCCTTGAAAGCTTTTAGCTTGGATGCTGTTCAAGAGTTCCTTCGTTGAAGATCCAATGAAATCATACTTTGGATCAAGGATATCAACAACACCAATCCAACCTCTATCCATTACTGTGTCGGCCGTTCCCCCTTTTCGCGGCTCTTTCAACCGAAACTTATCTAAGTCATCTTGAGGAATACGATATGCTACTAACTCCTCTGGGATTAGTTGATCTCCGCTAGTAGAAAAGGACCATATTGCTGCCGAATCCGCTTCTGATACTTCGCAAGCGCTTTCTGCGATTTGGTGAAGAACCTGCGATAGGTCAAGCGCTCCAGCCAGCGCGTCGGAAGCCTTCCGCATATGTTCTAATTCTCGCATTCTGCGAGCGTTGTCATAGGCAAGAGCAGCCTGATTGGCAAACAGCTGAATTGCCTCTACCTCATCATCGGAAAAGCGGTGAGGTTCATCGTAATGAATCCACATTACGCCAATCTGCTTTCCCTGCACAGCAAAAGGAATACATAGAGCGGCAACTACTTTATTTTGGAGCATTCTGGAATTAACGCGTTGCGGTTCCAATCGCGCGTCCTCGATTTTCTCGGATTTTCCGGTACGCATTACTTGCATCGTTATCCCATCAGGCCGGATGACTTGGTTGATATCTATCTCATTATCCGTTCCTGTGCTATACAGATTCCTTGCCAACCCAAACTCGTCTATGATGATGGCACTCACCCATGATGCCCCGGCCGCCTGCTGCGTTTGACGAATTATATTCTCCAACAGTTCTGAAGTTGGCTGGGGCAACACCAAGGTATTACTTGCCTCAAATGAAGCGCGAATCATCTCTCGAGCCGCATTGGTTCTTTGCAGCAGCTGTACATTATCAATGGCGACAGCTGCAGTATTTGCAAAAGTCAGCAGCGAATCGATGCTTTCTTCCGTAATAGGCGTTTGAGAGAATTTGTTATCAGCAACAAGAAGGCCAATTTCTTCGCCTCGGGCCATCATTGGAATTACTACAAAGGGCTCGGCAGGTTCAAAAGCCTGGATAAAGTTCTGAGGGAGACTATTCAATTCTTCTTGACTCAGAACCTTCCAATGTTTCTCACGAATAATATCAGACAGTGCCTCTGAGTGATTCTCCTCCAAAGGGATGCGCACCAAGGGCATGTTTTCTCCTATTGGTGTTGTTGGTAAAGTATCTTTTTCAAGCGCCATAAGATAATTACCGAAATCTTCTAACCCCCGCATATGGTGCCTTTGCCAATCTTCCTTAGCTTCAGATTCTTGTAGGTAACCAATACCCTTCTTTCCCACGAGTATTGAGCCGGTTTCATCCAGCAGGAGTAGGGCTGCACGGTTGAAGCCGAGACCATATCCAGCAGTAATGCCCGTCAACACCACGTGAAGAATATTGTCCAAATTTCTTGCTGCTTGAACATAATCGCTAATACGGTGCAAAATCGCAAGTTCACTAAATCTTCTCTGCTCTTTGTCCATCAGAGAAGCTGTATGAAGTGCTGTGGAGGCTTGCGTTGCAAAACGCTCCAAGACTTCCACATCATTTTCATCAAACTGACGAGAACCACTGGAATCTGCAATAAATAGAACTGCTTCGATACTCCCTGCATATCTTAATGGAAGCCCAATAGCCATCTTGAATTCATTATGTTTGAAAACGGATTCTTGACCCTCCCAGTCTGAATAGCTTAGTATAATTTGGGTTTTTCCAGTTTTCGCAACATTCCCAACCAAACCTTCAAATTGCAACCGTGTGCCTAATGGGGCATCTGGAATTCCATAGGCGGCCTTCATTTCTAGTTGTTCGATATTGATGTGGTTTATGAATAACGCGCCCGCGCTACACCCTACTAGTTCAGTAGCGACACGCACCACCTCCCGTAAAAGCTTCACCGGTTCCTTTTCGGCACGGATATATCGAGAAGCTTCATCAAGGGCGGTCAAAAGTTGTTCTCGAGATTTAGCCTTACGCAGATCTCGAATGAACCCTGCTTGACCAATTATGATATTGTCACTGTCACGAATCACAGTAGCTGACATTAGTGAAGGGATCCGAGTACCATCGCGATGTTGCAACTCGACATTTCGACCTATTACCTCTCCTTGGCCGTTTACCTCATCAAGAAGCTCCCTTGCCTTCTTCACATCAACGTGAAGACGGGCAGTAGTGTGGCCGATCATCTCCTCGCTCTGCCAGCCAAAGACCTTTTCTGCCTGCCGATTAAATACCCTGATCTTTTTATCTTGACCGATGGCGATCACAGCGTCAAAAGAATTTTCAACTAATGCATTCAATTCCTCTTCGGCAGTATGAAGTTGTGTAAATAATCGTGCATTTTCGAGTGCCACCGCGACTTGGGAGGCGAAAATTTGACAAAGTTTTATTTCATCTTCAGTAAAATGTCTTTTTTGTTGAATAGCATCAAGGCTGAATGAGCCTAGAATTCCGCTCTTCCCCTCTACAGGGACAAACAGCGTAGATTGCACTTTTAGATTAAGCAGTATATCTTTTATTTTTCCCAAGCCTTCTTCTTCCTCTGTATCGTACACGTTGACAGGTTTTCGATCCTGAATAAGCTGCTCCTCTTTTGGGATCCCTCGAAGAGGAATTAGTTGACCGCGAGCCCCCAAGGCTGGGTACTCTGCATCAACTGTGCCTTGAATAAAAGCCTTATCAAAACTTACTAAACCGCTGTGGTCAACTTGGAAAAAATCAACGGCAGTCTGGCAAGTCTTGATCAGAATCTCTTCGGTTTTCAGAGAGGAATTTATATTCGTTACTAATTCCTCTAAAGCGGCGATTCTTCTTGTTTGATATTCGTTGTCGACAGCTTTTCGTTCTAGCTCAGCGAACAGCCGTTTGCTTTCAAGGGCAACACTGAGATGTCCCGCCAGTGCTCGAAGGGCGTTTTGGAGAGCAGATGTGAAAACATGTGGTCGGTAGCTTTGGGCGGAAAGAACGCCACGAATATCCTCTCCCATATTAATAGAT
>JBJKOR010000447.1:0-2271 GCA_046707185.1 Anaerolineales bacterium
ACACCGAATGGGTCAACATCGAGGCTTGGGGACGGCTTGGCGAAGTCGCCGGGCAGTATCTCAAGAAAGGCAGTCTCGTGTACATCGAAGGGCGGCTCAAAACGGACAAGTACGAGGACGGCAAAGGTGAGACCAAGTATTACAGCAAAGTGGTGGCGCTGACGATGCAGTTCCTCGATAAGAAGCCCGCCGATGAGCCGATGATGACCGTGGACGAAGAGCAAGCCGAATACGAAACAGCGTAAGTTGATAAATAGCGTACTGGAGATAAAATTCCAGTACGCTATTTTATTTTAAGATACATAATTGCTTGGTTATCTATCGTCCAGCAAATTCTCGGTAACATTCCCTTTTAGAAAGTCAAGCCGCTAAAACCCCACGGCAAAACAAAAACGCAAAGCGCAACTTGTCTTCATGCGCTTTGCGTTTTACCATTTGTTTACGGTTGAGAGGCCGGTCCCGGTGTGGGGTGGATCGGCAGGATCGTCGGTGAACGCGGCGGCTGGGTGAAATCGAAGTCGGCGAGCAAATTTCCGAGGATGGAAACGTTCTCGCGCACATCGGGGCGCGGATCAGGACGGCCATCCGTCGCGGGGTCAATGCGCTGTCCGCCCATGAAAATATCTTCGATGAACTTCACATACGCGTCGTGGCTCAGGGTTTGATGGTCAATGTAACCTTGTTTTGCGTACGGACTGATGACAAGGCCCGGCACGCGCAAGCCGTATCCATTTTGGTCAACGTGCGGCGGAACCACGTGATCGTAGAATCCACCCCAATCGTCCCACGAAAGAAAGATGGCGGTGCTGTCCCAATCGGGGCTTTCCATCACCGCATTGATCAGGCTGGCCGTCCAAGCCTGACCATCGCTGATCAGAGCCGGTGGATGTTCGCTATTTGGATTGCTGGGCGTGATCCAACTCACTGCGGGCAAGGTGCCATTCCTGGCGTCTTGATAGAAATTCTTGACATCCATGATATTCTGGAGCTGGCCATCCTGCTTGACCGTATCGAAATATGGCAGCGGATTCCAAATGCCGGGCGTCTTTGCATCCTGATGCACCGGAGGGCAGTCCGCCGCGTCATTCGCACAATCCGGCTGAGTTCCCGATTGAACATAATATTTCCAACTGACATGATTCTTGAAAAGCAAATAGGTCAGATCGGTCCAGGCATAATCAGGTGCGGGACGACGAACACCCGGATTGGCGGGGTTAAAGTCAGGAGGGTTGCCGGGCTTCTGCAAAGCATTGATACAACTCATCGGATCATGTGCGATCGTGCATTTGGCTGACCATTCCGAAACCATGAAAAGATGCGCTGGTAAACTCCAGGAGGCATTCGGCTCGAACATGTGATCCTGTAACACAAAGTTCTGCGCCAGCGTCCAGTAATTGGGAATTTCACGCGCATCGTGATAACCCATCACATCGGTTCCACCGCCGCTGCAATCGGGATTATCCGTTGCCGCACAACCGGCCTTACCTTTTTCAGCCTGTGCGATAAATCCATCCATTTTGCCATTATCAATATCTTTGGCCGCATTGGATTGTCCATGCGGACCACCATAATTCAAGTCCGCCGGATCATGAAAGGGATAAACACACTTCCCCGTTGCCGGGTCATTCACACAGACTGTGAACTTTCCATCGGATGTCGGGAACCCATCTGCGCCGGGGTACGTTCCGAAATACGAATCGAACGAACGGTTCTCCTGCATGATGATCACGACATGTTTGATCTTCTGATGCGCCAGGGTCAACGCGTCGAGAGCTATTGGCGTGGGCGATGGAGATATCGTTACGTTGGGTGTGGCCGTTACAACAATGACCACCGGCGAGGGTTTTGCCACCAAACCAGTCAAGGCACTACAGGCCAGCAGAGCAACAACACAAATTGCCAAAAGAAAATATTTTAGCGCTCTCATGAACTTCACCTCACCCACCGATGCTAACCAATGTACATGAGATACATATTAACTTTGGAGAAAATATTGTGAAAGTCGCGGCTTTCCTACTTCAACTTTTCCAACTCGCCGATCAAACGATCCACCACATCGAAGCCGCCCTGCCAGAATTCCGCCGAGCGAATGTCGATGCCCGCATTGGATAACACTTTCGCCGGATTCTCCGAACCGCCCGCCGATAGAATCTTCAAATATTTGGGCTTGAACGAGTCGCCTTCCGCTTTGTACTGCTTGTAAAGCGAAAGCACCAACAACTGTCCAAAGGCATAAGCGTAAACATAGAACGGCGTGGCATAAATATGCGG
>JBJKOR010000448.1:0-1914 GCA_046707185.1 Anaerolineales bacterium
CTTGCATCTAATGTGGAGACCCCGAGTATTTCGTGCGCACATTTAACTCCCCATTCAACAATATCAGAACCAAGTTTATTATTATATTGGCTCTCGACTTCCCATCTCAGATTTTGAAAGTCGTCCACATATGCCCACGCGATCAAACGATCTTCATCAAACCAAAGCCGTGTTCTTGTCCGGATTCTTCCCGAGGCAAGATCTTCTTCGATGTCAGCCTTATTGGGATAATCGTGTTTGAATTTTTCCGGTCGAACCCTGATGGATAAATCAAGCATTAACTGAAGGTCACTCTCATTTCGATAAATACGACACAAGGGATAATTGACGGTGCCTTTCGCTTTTCGTTGGTATTCGGTGAAGTTCATGCTGCCTCTATAAGAAAACTGCCGTTGAAACTCTAAAGCGTTTGGCCAGTTGCCTGATCTGGCGGACATTTAGCTCGCGCTTTCCGCTCAATATTTCAGATATGACTCCCTGAGAGCCAATCTCCGGCAGGTCCGATTGGGTCAAGTTGTGTTCCTCCATGAGATAGCGCAAAACCTCGCCACCGCTTGCTTCTGGGATTGGATAGTGTTCTTCTTCGTAAGCATGGATCAGCGTACCCAGCGTATCGAGCAAGCTGTAAAGCGGATGCTTTTCGTCTGTACCAATTTTGTCAAGCAATTCGTTCATTCGTTCAATAGCCGCGTTATAGTCGCGTTCGCTACGGATGATGAGCAAAGGGGCGATGTTTGTCCAATGATTCTGGATTTGATGATTAACCAATGTCATTTCTTCCAATCTCCTCGGCCATATTTTGCATGAGTCAGAATATGCCGTATATAGACTCTGCCGCGATTAAAGTGAATGGATGCAATCAAGCGATATTTATTCCCGCCGATATTGAAAACAATCCAGTCCTGGACTTTATCAGCCGAAGGAAAAACGGCCCGCAATTCCGCGAAATTGTGGAAATCAGTTTTCTCCACAATTTTGAACCAGCGCGCAAGGTTTGTCTGGCTATCCGGATATTTTTTCCAGAACTGGATGAGAGCCTTGCGAGAGATAATATGCACAATGAGAGCTTATCTCGTTTTGAGATATAGCGCAAGGTTGTGATTTATCGAAATTGGCGAACCAATCTTTTCCAAAACTCATCCTTCTCACCTGGCACGAAGGGAGTATATAAAGTCAGACGATCTGCGATTCCAGCATAACGCGTTTTCAATTCATCAGCTAATTTCTCTTGCGAAGTCACAAGACAGAATTCATTCAGCATTTCATCTGTAATCAGCATCGGCATTTCTGCCCATTCGCCCTTGGTAGCGTGCGCCGATAATTTCTCAGCGGTCTCACCCCAGCCATAAAAGTCCATGACGGAGCGATAAGATGGAGTGGATGCATAAAACGATAATTGTGCACGCGCAAAGTTTTCTTCCTCAGGAGAAGTTGCAATGAAGGCTGTTACAGATACTGTCACGTTTTGCCTATTGCGTTTTGCTTTTGCTGTACCTTCTTCGATGGCCGGCAGCATCACTTCTTTCAAATAGCGCGGGCTGTTGAACGGATGCACATGAAAGCCATCGCAGAGTTCTCCGGCGAGTTTGGCGAGTCCGGTATTGACGCCTGCAATGTAAATGGGGATTAGAGATTCCTCTCTTCCATTTTTTGGAGAGGGGGTAGGGGCGAGGGGCAAGGGAGGGGGTTGAAAAAACGGCGACATCAAGGTCAGCTTGTAGTACTCGCCGCGGAAATTCAACTTGGTTCCGTTCTGCCAGCAATCCCACAAGGCGCGCATGGCAAGAATTTGCTCGCGCAATTTTCCCGTCACCGACTCGGGCCATGGCATTCCAAAGCGCCGTTCGATGTGCGCCTTGACTTGTGTGCCGAGTCCGAGAATGAATCGTCCGCCAGACTGCGCGGCTAGGTCCC
>JBJKOR010000449.1:0-9013 GCA_046707185.1 Anaerolineales bacterium
CCTTTGCCTCGCCGCGAATGTTTTTTAATTTGTGGTGGAGAGCCAGCGCTTTCTCATGAAATTGCTTTGCTTTAGCGAATCCCCCGACTCGGAAGTATAACCCCCCAAGGTTGCCCAGGTCTGTTGCCTGTCCATCCAAATATCCCACGGCTTCGTCCAATTGAAGCGCTGTTCGAGTTAGTCGGAAAGCCTCTTCCCAATCTCCCATATCCTCATACACCAATGCCAGACTACTCAGGTCGGCTGCCTCACCTAGACGGTATCCTGCCTGGCGATGTTTCTCCACCGCTTGTTCGAAATAGTTCCTTGCGGACTCCAGATTTCCCAAGCTATATTCAAGAAAACCGAAATTCCCCAGCTGGCTGGCCTGTCCATGAGCGAATCGAGTTTCCTCAAAAAGTCTGAGAGCAGCCTCAAAATAGACTCGCGCTTTAGTAAGGTCTCCACGCGTCTGATGCAATTCTCCAAGATGTCCCAGGTTCTCTGCAATCTCTTGGCGCAGGCCGACCTCTCGGGCAATGTCGAGAGCCTTTTGAAAACAATCTTCTGCCCTGACAATTTCACCAGCTGAATGGTAAACCGTTCCCAAGCTTGATAGCGCACTGGCTTCGCCGGCTGGGGAACCGAGAGTCCGGTAGAGTTGCAAAGCCTGTTTGAATTGTCGAAGCGCTTTAGGGGTTTGCCCCAAAGCCTGCAAAACAAGACCCAATCTAGATCTTGTAAGTGCCTCACCTTCGCGATTGTTTACCTTTCTATAAATCTTAAGTGCTTCTCTGAAATGATGATCTGCGGCTTGGAGGTCCCCTTTAGCATAAGCAATGATGCCAAGATTGCCCTGATCGTTTGCCAAGTCGTGTGGATCCGCAACTTGTTGGTCAATGGTATATGCCTCAGCATAACACTGTTCTGCCTGACTGAGATTGCCTTGCTGAAAATGAAGGTTTCCCACATTAACCAGCGCATGAGCCATTCCGGAGGCCAAGCCTTGCTTTTTATATAGATCAAGGGCGCTCTTAAAGCTTGCATAGGCCAAGTCGACTTTCCCTTGTACCTGAAAAACCAGTCCCAGATTCTGCGAGGCGACTGCTTCAACTTCCGGATCGTCAAGCGCGCGTCCCATTTGCAATGCTTCCAAACCGCTCGCAACTGCCTGGTCCAGATTTCCTAGGCTTTGATATAGCAATACCAGATTTGTGAGGCACGCCGCAGCCTTTCTCGTATCGCTTATCCTTCGATATGAGGCGAGAGCAGATTGTACAAACGCCAAAGATTGCATTAACTCTCCCATGTCCTGCAACAGTAACCCCTCATAGTAGTCGCAATCGGCTAGAGAGTTGGCATTTTGGCGATCTTCTGCAACTTGCCGTGCCTGGACAAGAAATTGGCGGGCCGCATCGAACCTTCCTTGCTGGCCCGCGCTTTCAGCCATAGCCAGTAGTCTGGGGATTAGTTCATCATCGAGGGACATAGCAATGTAACTCTATGCTGATCAGTTTGGTTCCAATTAAACTGCTATCAGTTCCTTTATCTGCGCCAATTCGGGGGGCACTTCGCTCATTGAAATTAATGCTTGTTCAAGCAAATCTATAAAGGTGCGTGCGCGGGTTCTCTCCATCATCATGAATCCAGCGCCGATGTACCCCTTGCGGCAATAGATCACCGTTTGGCGTTCGTAGGGCGTCAGCCGGCGACCGAGGTATGAAATCTTTGGTTCCTCGCGTGTCACATTGTGCCGGCCCAGCTCAATCATTTCTATCGCTTGGAGATAATACTCTTGCGCGGCGTCAACATTTCCTCGGCGTTCAGTGAGAAGTCCCAGGTTGCTGATCGCAACACGCTGCGGCTCGGGCTGATGAATCTCAGCGAGCAGGTTAGACGCCTCGCGATAGCATTTCTCTGCCAGATCATCTTCCCCGGCACGAAAATGGATATGACCCTGACCCAGCACGGCCAGAGCCTTTCCGAAACGAAAGCCAATATCAAGACATACATGAAGGGCCTGTCCATATAGGCGCAGAGCAACCGCATCCTCGTGGTTTTCTAATGCCACATTCCCGAGATTGATCATTTCGATGGCTTGCCCTCGTCTGTCATTCAGAGAAGTGTACAGGTCAAATGCCGCTCGATGGAAATTCAATGAATTGGTGAAATCTCCTCGTTCGTAGGCCTCGTTGCCGAGATTGCCCAGAGCCTCCGCTTCATTACGACGCGCTCCTATCTCACGCGCAAGATTCAGAGCCGCTTCATAATGTGATTGCGCTTCCACAAGTAATCCCAGTGTCTGATAGAAAGTTCCAATGTCGCGATGGGCGAAAATTTGAAGCGGAAGTAACTGATGCAACTTGGCAAGTTCCAGTCCGTGCAACATGTCAAGTTCGCCCTCTTGGAATTGTCCTGCCTCCGAGCGGATAAAACCTCGATTGCTCAGACCCAGAGGACGCAGTCGCGCAAGCCCCATCTTTTCTGTTCTGCTTACAACCTCGGCGTTCAGTTCTAGTGCTTCGCTGGTTTCACCCACTTCATAGAGGACACCAGACAAGCCATTCAGAGCTTCGAGTTCAACCATAGTGTCGCCTGATCGGCGTGCAAGTTCGATAGCTTGTTGATGGAGGCGAATGGCATTTTGCGTATCGCCCCGCACTCTCCAGATCACCCCCAGATTGGACAACAAACCAGCTTCGGCTTGTACTAAACCGAGCCGCTCTGCCAATTCGCGCGCCTCTTGGAGCACCTGGATGGCCTGTTCCATTTCGCCTCGCTGCTGATACGCGCCACCGATATTTCCCAGCACCACGACTGTTTGCTGGTGGTCACTATAGAGCCTGTAGGTTTCTAAGGCGCGCTGGTAGTGGACCAATGCCTCACCTGTCCGCCCCACTTCTTGGAGCGCGGTACCAAAGTCGTTTAAGATATGTGCAACCTGACGAGGCTCGCCCAGAAATTCATATTCCGTCAACAGTGCCTGATAGATTGCCATTGCCTTTTCGGTATCCCCTGAATCCATGGCCACTCCTGCAAGCAACCGCGTTACTCTTGCTTCGTCATTCTTAAGCCCCGCATCGGAAAAGATCAAGTTTGCAGACTCAAAATGCTCCGCAGCCCCTGACAGATCTCCACCACTTTGGGCGATTGTCCCCAATCCAATATGTTGCTCAGCGACGATTGTGATAGCGCCTGCTTCCATTGAAATACTGAGCGCGTGTTCATAAAGAGAGTGTGATTTTTCAACCTTTCCCAATCGCCACCAAACGTCGGCCAAATGGCCAGTGGCCGAAGCCTCTCCGCCAGGGTCTTCTGCCTCATGGTAAAGCGAAATTGCTCGATTAAATCGTTCGACGGCTGCATGCAGGCGTCCACCCTGCATAGCAAACAGGCCAAAGTTTTTCCACCAGTTTCCCAGCCACTCAATCTCGCCGACTTGTTCGATATACTCGCGCGCCTCCGCCTGTACCGTCTCGGCTTCACGCGCCCGTCCTTGTTCATGAAGTACCGAGGCCAGGTTGCCCAGCGACATCGCCAAAAGTCGATCTGATCCTGTTATGCGGGCTCTTTCCAAAGCCCGATTGAAGGTAAGTTCTGCCTCATGGATATGCCCGCTCGCAAAGTGTACTGCGCCGAGATGATTCAATTGAGCAATCGCGCCTGATTCGTCTACCTCCTGTTCACATAGCTGAAGAGCCCCTTCGAAATACTGCTTTGCGGCTGAAATATCACCTCTGCGTTGCGCCAGCTTTCCAAGTTCAGAAAGGGACTTTATACGCTCCAGCGGAAGGCCATAGGATGTTGCCAGATCTAGCGCTTCCTGATAGCGGCTCTCTGCCTGCGTCAGGTTGCCCCTTTGTGAGTATGCCAGGGCCAGGTTCCGGAGGCACACTATCGATTCTCCGAGCGCATCTGCGCCGGCAGCGCGATAATATTGTAAAGCCTGCTCATAATGTGGAATGAAATCGCCTCTCTTATATTTCCTCTCGGCTTCCGCCCATAATGCAGCCAGGTCGCCGCGCATGAGAGGGCGACCTCCACGGTTCAATGCATATTCCAATACAGGCCAAATGTGCCATGCGTTTGGCTCACCGGTTTCCAACCAGTCTTCTATCGCCTTGGCCGCGCTTTGCAAAAAGGGGCGGGTGAAGCAATCCTGAGATGAGTCAATCAACGCGTCTAGTTCTTTACGAGAACTGGCGAGCAAAAGTTGATCGAGTAGATTGGAGCAGTCGGCCATTAGCTCAGTATCTCTTTCATGTCATCCCAGTGCAGGACCATGCCATGCCGCTGCTCAACGTATTCCGGAGCAAAGGCGCGCATCTCTTCCCACACAGCCTCCAACTTTCCACGGAGCCGATTGATCGCAGCAACAGCCGTCTGCCAGTGAGATGCATCAGCACGCGAGACTTCAAAGCTGTGCAGGCGAAGAATAGGAAGCAATTCACTTTCAGCTTTCACCAGCGAATCTGGCAGGGACAACGGAGGAGGAATTTCAGCATGAGCCAGCAGATCCACCAAGCTTCGCGAACGAGCGCGTTCGCAGGCTTCCCAAGCCGAGGGACGATGATTGGTACGGACAAGTACGCCGATCAGACGCAGGTATGTGCCCTCCCGTGTTGCAAAAAAGCCTACACGGTGTGCTTCAACCGTGAGCATACTTCGCGCACTTTCAATGATGGTTAACGCGCGTTCGTAGCATTGACAGGCGCCATCATAGTCTTGTTGCCGTTCTCGAGCCAAGCCGATGATTTCCCATATCACCCGTTCATCGTCCGGCAACGACATCGTTTGAGCACGTTCCAGTGCATCGTGTAACACCGACTCGGCTTCCCTCATACGATGAAGCATCACCAGCACTGCGCCGAAATTGATCAAGGAACTTAGAGTCCCAAAAAGATTGCCCGACTCTGTGGCGCGTTTGCAGGCTTCCTCAAAAAATCGCCCAGCCTCAGAATAGTTTTCCTGATGGTATTCAAGGAGTCCGTGCGCGTGAGGTGTCGACCAAGAATTGTAAGTATCAACCCTTAATGGAGCGATATGATCGGCCTCGTGCAGATACTTCTCGGCCAGGGGATAATCACCTTTTCCCATGGCACTGAAGGCGAGTGCATGCAACGCACCTTCCTTTACTGCCAGCTCGTCGCCGGCTTCGGCTAATTGCAAACAATCGTGAAGGAGGGTTCCTTCTCTGGCATTATCACCCAGATCACGGTAAATCCGGCTGAGGTGATATGTGTCTTCGGCGGCATCTGCTAATTCGCCGATAGATCGGCTTAGGGTGCGGGCCTGCTCCAGCATGAGAATGGCCTCATTCGTTCGCCCCATCTGAAATAGCAACGCGCCTAAATCCCCAAGGCCAGTTTCCTCATACCGCGGATCTGAAATCTCTCTTGCAAGAGTCAGCGCTCGCCGATACTGGCTCTCAGACTCTGACAGTCTTCCGATTGCTCGATACGCGTTGCCGAGATCCCCCGTGTGGCTGGCCTCTAGTCGTTTGTTCCCTATTTTTTTAGCACAAGCAACTGCCACACGCAGGGTGGACTCTGCCTGCTCGTACCGGCCCAGTTCAAACTCGGTCAATCCAAGGTTTCCGCGGGCAGTGCATTCCAGTTCATCATCGTTTACGGTCCGGGCGCCTTCGATAGCGTCCAGGAAGGCTAAGTGTGCTTGGTGATATTTATTTGCTTTTCGAAGCGCATTACCCAGATTGTTGGTAATCTGCGCTGCAAGTCGCACATCTTTGATCGAACGGGCTTGTCCCAATGCTCTTCGATAGGAGGGGATCGCCTGTTTCAACTTTCCAATGGCAGTCAGGGCTTGCCCCAAACGGGCCAGAACATGCGCTTCGCCGGCAGGAAGGTTAGCTTGGTTAAAGCGCCGCGCCGCTTGTCGATAAGGCCCGACTGCCTGGGCAGGCAGCCCCGCGTCATGCCACGTATTTCCAATTGCAAAGAAACATTTGGCTTGGGCGGTTCCCTTGGAGACATGGCGAGCAAGGTATGATGCCATATTCAGAAGCGTATTTGCCCCCACAGAGTCGTTGGCGCCAAGCAAAACCCGGGCGCGATCGAGCATGACGTTGAACAAATCGCCCTGAAAGCGCCGAGTACCCGCCTTAAGCAATTCCAGACGTCGGCTGCCGGTAGTAGCCCTTTCGAGCTCGATCAAAAAAGCTTCGACGGTATCAGCCGAAAATGGGGAATTGAGTGAATTGCGCTTAGCCTTCATTCCCCAAGAGTTTCCTTAGCGCCCCATAGTTTATGGCCGGCTCTGAAAAGGCTGTGTCAGGCCTAAATCCAGCTAGTTGATCCAAAAACAGGCGCAAGCGTGCCCGCTCCACGTAATCAAAAGCTTTCGTGGCCTGGTTTGCTGGATTATGGAGTAATTGTACGAGTTGACGATAGACCCCTATTTTGTCCAGCCCCACGAAGACAAGTTTTTCCTCATCCTTCAATAGACGGCCTCGGACTCCTTCGAATTCATCAACAGCCGCTTCCAGCTCACGGATTGCAGATTTGGTTTCATTCATCCGACGGTATACACTGCCGAGTCCAGTATGTATTCTCCATATGATTTCAGGCTGTCTGATGGCATCAGCGACACGCAATCCATCCTTCAGATATATCAGCGCATTTTGGAAATCCTCTTGGTCGCGGAAAACCAACGCCAAGTTAGCCAGATCTTGCGCCTCTCCTTCTTTGTGTCCGATGGCGCGGGCAAGCCCCAGTGCATCGCGATGATATTGGATGGCTTCATCAAATTGCTTCTTCAAACGAGCTAGCGTCCCGAGGTTCCCCAACGAGGTTGCTTCTCCAAGACGGTCGCCAACCGATCTCTTGAGTTCCAATGACCGCTCATGAGCAGAGCGTGCTTCGCTGATTCGATTTTGTTCCTGGTAGACCAGACCCAAGTTCCCCCACACGTGACCTTCATGACGCCGAAATCCGCTTTTCTGAGCAAGTTTCAATGCCTGTCCCAAGCATGCAAGAGATTTGGACCTATCTCCCAAAGATCGTTGAACGAGAGCCAGATTTCCCAATGCAATGATAGAACCATCTACCCGACCATCGTGGGCATGGATCTCATATGCGCGTTCGATGCATTGACAGGCGTTCGATAATTCTCCCTTATCGCGGTAGAACAGACCCAGGTTCACCAGGTCGGCTGCCTCGCCAGCCCGAGTGCCGAGCTTGCGATCTATATCGAGTGCCTGAAGAAAATGAGTTTCCGCTGTTTCAAATTCTCCCATCGTCTGAAAAATGATACCCAGATTTCCACGCACATTTGCTTCCCCTAATAGGTCACCGACCTGCTGATAGAGTCTCAATGCTTGTTGCTGATATTCCAAGCTTGATAACGTGTCCCCTCGAGGCAACAACAGGATACCGAGATTGCTCAAGCTACCTGCCTCGCCTCGAACATCCCCTAATTCCCGGTCCAACGCAAGGGCAGATTCAAAGCTTTGCATCGCTTGATCCATCTCGCCACTGTCGCGATAGACCAAACCAAGATTGGTAAGTGCGGCGGCCTGCCCTTTCTGAAATTCGATACGTTGATATAGGTTGAGAGCAGTTTGCAGATGTTCCCGTGCTTGATCCAATTCTCCTATTGACTTGTAAGCCGCACCCAAGTTCACGTGACAATTGGCGACGCCTTCAGTTTGTTCCAATGTTGAATAGCGAGCAAGAGCATCCTGCCAAGCTTTGATCGCTTTGAATAGATCTCCCTGTCGGTGTTGAAGGATGCCAGTATACATGGCGGCCTCCGCAACATAGCGAGAGTTGGAACTATTCTGGGCAGCCTGACTGGCAATGCCAAGCGCTTGCCAAGCGCGCCCCCAATCGCCCGAAGCGCTCAATTCATCAGCCAAAGCGAGCAGATGCGCGAGGCTTTCCGCTGTCAGCACATCGGATTGAATCTTGGATTGGAGCGCATTGAGTAGTGTGTCTATTTCCATCTGATTGACCTCACTGCGTTGACGGCCTAACCGATCCACCATTTGGTTGCCAGTTACTTGCTCATAAGTGTTGGTCTCCCTCAATCATAACCTACATGAGAGATTATTATCCTCTCTTAGAAGAGTATGTGCCCAACAGGGGCATGTTCAAACATATTAAATGCCAACCGACCCCAGAATTCCCGGGGTCGGACTAATATGATGCATTCAGATATATCGCTTGATGCGAGAATCTGTATACTGATTGTCAAATCATATACATCCACAGACAATCCGACCGTCCCAATGCTTGATTTGTCAAGCTCTTCCAAGAAAGGGGAAGTTCCAGATCGAACAAGAGTCCGCAGTTTAAAACAGATAGTTCATGGCAAGCCGTGTTTCGCGGCAGTGAGAACATCGGATTTCCTTCCGTATATTGGGACAATCGGCTGCGCTTATCACGGCGAACTTGGCGGATGTCGTTTGGTGAAAGGGGACTAAAAATGATCTTGCTGTTACCTTCCCTCGATGCACAGATTAATGCCGGCGGTGCGTCGAACGCCTCTACCACCTGCAAATTCATATCATAGCCGCAAACTTTTGTGGCAATCGCATTGAGCCAGCCGAGCGGATCATCAACGCGCACTTCACGTGCCAACCTTTCGCGCTTGATGCGCAGGTCCTGCATAGCCCAATGCACGGTCTGCTCGCGTAAGCCATCAATTGCTTTGCGTTGACGTTCATTCCCGGCACTGATCAATGCGCCAAAGAAGATCACTGCCGCAACTACCACTACAGCAAGTATTATTTCCATTTTTTTCTATTCCTTTCGATTTGATTTATCAATCATCTCTTGATGAGTCAATATCGTTTTGGTTGGATATGAGTCGGATACTCTCTCGCAACCGGTCCAATGCAGCAGGACGAGGATCCACCACGCTGGCTGATGCAGTTGCAAGGAACAAACCTAACAAGCCAAGCAGTTGCCAGAAAGGGATTGAGAATGCCGGCTGAGTTCGCTTTGGAGTAATCTCGGGCGATGGCACAGCTTATACTGGGGTGGGTGTAGCCGGCTTTCGTGTCGCTGTGAGT
>JBJKOR010000450.1:0-1970 GCA_046707185.1 Anaerolineales bacterium
TCCGTTGTGG
Organism: Anaerolineales bacterium; assembly: GCA_046707185.1. Classification (GTDB taxonomy): domain Bacteria; phylum Chloroflexota; class Anaerolineae; order Anaerolineales; family Villigracilaceae; genus Fen-1038. Next base: position 11 of record JBJKOR010000450.1, read on the forward strand.
TACAGAGGCTACGTTTACTACTTTTCGCGGGGTTTCAACTTCCCAAAATCCAAGCTGTTCCATAAAAATTACTTTTCGATAGAGTTTGGCAGCGGTTCAACTTCTGGTGCAACCCCAGATTGTGCAGGTGAACCCATTGTCTTACCCTTTGCAATTCTTTCCTTCAAATACCCGACAAAGTCATTTACATCTCCAATATCAGGAGTTGTGATTGTGGCTAGGGCATCTTCAAAATGAGTAAATTGGATTCTTTTTCTTTTCAAGACATATCTACCCATATTCTTCTGGAAGCCATAAATCATCCATGCTATATCAGCAGCCTCTTTACTAACTTCTTCAAGCTCAGGTAATTGACTAAAAAAGTTTTCGTCAACAACTACCGACATTTTCTTTCCCCATTTATTCAAAATGCCACCCTTATAGATTAATTGGGGAGCAAGCCTTTTTCGCGACGATGACAAATAATCCGGACTTGAGTAGTTTTTAGAAGGCCATTCCATCTTATAATTCAATTTTGGGTTGGCCATGTATTTCTCAAACACGTTACGCACATTACCCGTTATATACACAGCTTGAACTTCAACCGCGCCAAAATCTATAATCTCTCCATTTCCATCAATAGCAGCAATGACAATATCAATATTTCCGGCGGATTTACCATGCAAATCTTTCAGTCTAGCCTCTGTAAGAGCTACATACTTGCTACCTGGAAAGAAGAAGTTGGCTGCATCAGAAACTATTTGAAAATTTTCTCGAAAACGAATAGGACATGTAACAACAACTTTGTTTCTTTCAAAAATTGAACATACGCCAATAGGATCAGTAGCACTGCTCTTTGTGCAATTAATTCCTGATGAGTTATGAAAAGGACATAAGCGACCACGCCGATGATTAACAGCGTCCTGCTTCATACAATCCACGGGATAACCAAAGACTTCAGCAAGAGGGTTTTTAGGCATTAGCGTCTCCGAGATAATTATCAAGCACAGTATAGCATTACTTTTGTTCCTCTATCCTTGCAACCCTTCCCACTCCGCCAACTTCACATCCATCTCTTTTACTTCAACAATCCCGACATTTCCAAAACTTGTCTTGACCACAAACTCGATTGCTCGGCAATTTGTTTCCGCTTCAACGTGTCATTCCAAATCGTTCCCCATCGCAATTGCCAAAGCGCAAGTTGAATTTGCAATTCAACTAATTTTTCGGCAGTGCTGATTTCCGCTTGTGCCGCTGTCCATTCGATGAACATCTTGCTTTCATCAATCAAACTTTCGACAGCATCTTTGCTCGCTTCATTCGCAGAAAAAGACTTGATCCGGCTCAGGTTTGCAGCTAATCCGCCCAAACGAACAGGCAAGTCGTCGCGCATATAGCGTTCTTTAATTTGAGTCCAATCTTTCATACGTTGCCTAATCGTTTGGTCACAATCTCAGCAACTTGTCTACGAATCTTTGCATCGAGAATTTGCATCGATGGATTGTTCTGACGCGGACGAATATTGATCAGCGATTCAAATGTTACCTGTTGAGCAGAAGGATTCCAATCCGCGCCCCAAATATATTCCTGTTGGCTTCCATCATCCAACAAGACCGCTTCACAGTCCGCGTGCATGGCTCCGCCACCCGCTAAAACGCCGCGCTCAATATCAACCGCGAGTTTGATATAGGTTTGAAGCATTTGCATCATCTCTTTGATTTGATCCGGTGTAGCATGCTCACGAATAATATGAATCACTGCGACTCCTTAGAGCAATTATAGCAAACGTTATCCCTGCAATCCCTCCCACTCTGCCAGCTTCGCATCCATCTCTTTTTGGACGCGCTCGTATTCCCTGCTGATCTTCACCACTTCATTCGCATTCACGAACGGACTCTCCAACTGCGCACTGAGATTCGCCAAATCTTTTTCCAAGTCAGCGATGGTGTTTTCGAGTTCCTGCACTTGAGCGATACGTTTT
>JBJKOR010000451.1:0-4800 GCA_046707185.1 Anaerolineales bacterium
AAGTACAGGAGATAGACATGAAAACCTATACCAAACCATCGGATGATGAACTCCGGAAAAAGTTATCCTCGATGCAATATCAGGTCACACAGCACGAAGGCACCGAGCCGCCCTTCCGCAACGACTATTGGGATAACAAACACGCCGGTATCTATGTGGATGTGGCTTCCGGTGAACCCTTATTCAGTTCGCTGGATAAATATGAATCAGGCACAGGCTGGCCGAGCTTTACGCGTCCGCTCGAAGCGGATAACGTTGTCACGCATACCGATTTCAAACTGATCCTGCCGCGCACCGAAGTCCGGTCCAAGTTTGCCAATTCGCATCTTGGGCATGTCTTCAACGATGGCCCGGCCCCGACCGGTCTGCGTTATTGCATGAACTCGGCCTCGCTGCGATTTGTTCCGGTCGAAGATTTGGAGAAGGAAGGTTATGGGGAATATCTTTCCCTGTTCCAGGAACATTCGACAAAAGAGCGGAAATGAACACTGACAATTTGCTGGCGATGCTATAATGACGGGCAGGAAATTAATCTTTGACCGACCATAAGCACAGTTAGTTTCGTTAGCCCGCTCATCATGACTTCACTTACTTATATGTTCAAAGAAAAGGAGATTTAACAATGAAATCAATCGCAGTATTTGGCGCCACAGGGCGCACAGGGAAACCCTTCACTGAATTGGCACTTAAGGAAGGGTATCAGGTGAAGACATTATTGCGTACGCCTTCAAAGTTGGAGATTCAGAATCCGAATTTACAAGTTATTCAAGGTGATCTTGTAGACGCAGCGAAAGTCGAAGAAACCATTCGCGGCACGGAGGCAGTGCTCCTCCTTGTTGGGATGTCACCGAATGTGCGCGTCCCTGTGGATTTTCGGGCAGTGATGGTGCGCAATATTCTTGAAGCCATGCAAAAGACTGGCGTGAAACGTATTATCCGCCTATCCAATATCGCTGGTGCGAGAGAGGAAAAAGATAGACTAGGCTTTGGGGTAAAACTCATGCAATCACTTATGAACAAAAATGTTATTCAAGATGAAACAACGGGCACAAACTTGATTAAACAAAGCAATATGGATTGGACTGTAGTCCGCAACAGTCTGATCTGGGCTTCTGCTCCAAAAGGGGTATATCAAGCAGGATATTTTGGTGAAGGAAAGAACTCGGTCACTGCGGGTGATTTGGCAGCATTTATCTTACAAGAATTGAAGGATGGCAAATATATTCGACAAATGCCTTTCGTTCATAATTAAGTATTGACTCCATGAAGTGATCAATCGTCGCTGGAGGCGGGCTAACGCTCCCCGTTCGGCGGGCAACCACCGTCGGAAAATAACAGATCGTTCAGCGAAGGCTTCACGGGATATTCAAGGAGATATTATTCTATGAGAGATCGTCTTGCACGTTGGATATCCATTCTATTCGACAGTTCTATCCTCTCCATACCTATCTTTTTGGCTTTCGGCTGGATTGAGTCCGATACACCTGGCTTAGGTTGGGCAGCCCTTATACTTATCATTGTGACGGGTTTCCCATTGGCCTATTTGGTGATTGGAATCAAACGCGGTTGGGTCAGCGATATGGAAATGACCGAGCGTTCCGAACGTCCGCGTTTTATCTTGATTAGTCTGGGTAGTGATGTGCTCGCACTCCTGATTCTTCGCGTCCTGCATGGGCCCCATTTGTTGAGCCTAATCGTTTTGACCTACTTTTGTCTAGCAATCACCATGTTAACTATCTCTAGTTTTTGGAAGATTAGTCTGCACATGGCGGGCGTGGGTGGCTTTGCTACCGCACTACTTTACGTCTTTGGGATACCTGCAATATGGGCTTTTTTGAGCCTACCGTTGGTGGCTTGGGCGCGTCTGCATCGTCGAAAACATACGCCTGCTCAGTTAGTGGCTGGGGCAATAGCAGGTGCATTGGTTACCGTCTTGATATTTGGTTGGATAGGGATATGGTTTTAATATCACAGTGTAGTTCCAAGAAAACCCGCCCAACAAAGCGCGCACTCTGTCTCGCTTCGCTCGCCTGACGTCTCAAGATACACAGCGCAAGTTGTCAAGTTTGGCGCGATAATGGTTAGGAGACTTGTAAATCCGCCCCGCAGCTAATGCACACCGTTAGGCAGGCAGTTCGATATTGTAGGAGAGCAAAGCGATGAAACGAATTCTTTGTTATGGCGATTCTAATACGTGGGGTCATGACCCGATTACGAAAGAGCGCTTTGACGATAAGACACGCTGGACGCGTGTTTTAGGACAAACTTTGGGACCCGATTACGAAGTCATCGAGGAAGGCTTGAATGGACGTACAACAGTGTGGGATGATCCACTGGAAGGATATAAGAATGGACGCGAATATTTAGTGCCATGTTTGGAAACGCACCGACCAATGGATTTGGTTATCATTATGTTGGGGACGAACGATCTGAAGAAGCGCTTTAGCGTTTCAGCAGGAGACATAGCGCAGGGTGTAGGGGTATTAGTGAGTATAGTGCAGGGGAGTACAGCTGGCAGACAAGGGAAAGCTCCCTCGATCCTTATACTGGTGCCACCGCCGACGACCACACTTACGGAGTATGCTGAAGCTTTTGACGATGCAGAAAATAAGTCGCGAAAGTTTGCAGCATCCTATAAGCTCATGGCGCAAGAAATGGGCTGTGCTTATCTGGACACATCAACAATTGTCGAGGTCAGCCCAGTAGACGGCATACACTTTGAAGCCAGTGAACATCGCAAACTGGGTAATGCAGTAGCAATCAAGGTCAAAGAGCTGGTTGGGTAGTGCGCAGCGGCAATCGAACAAACAATGCCTGCCTAACAAAGTATGCACTTGGTCTAGGCGACGCTCGCTGGAGGCTCGCTCGCCCAATCGTCCCGCTAAATTGGCTTATACTTGGCTTTGAGCTTTTCCAGCGGGGACAGCGAGTCCGAACCCTCCCCGCCGCAAATAACGCACACCGTTGGGCAATTACAATGGCCGCTCTAATAATTACTTTTATTCAATCCAAGGAATCTGTAAATGAATAACCAAAAAGTAAACAACGCAACTCTACGATTCGTCCAATCCTTTGGAATTCTTGGTGGGTTAACTGGTATTGGTCATGGCGTTTTTGAAGTATTACAAGGAAATAAGGCGCCCACTGATATTGCAACAAGGATCGGTGCTTTTACGATTATTCCCAATTATCTCCTAACGGGTGTCCTCACAATCTTGACAGGAATGCTGATTATTTATTGGTTATTATTTCAGATTAAAAATCCCAGAGGCGTTATTTGGTTCTTCTTCTTCATTGTCTGTCTATTCCTTGTTGGCGGTGGTGTCGCACCAATCCTTGGCTTATTTATAGTGAGTCTAGTTGCCACTCAGATACGAAATGATTTGAAGTGGTGGAGACGGATTAATTCTTCCAAATCACTTGATATATTAGCCAACTCGTGGAAATCACTTTTGTTTTTCGGAGGCGCACAATTACTCGCTGGAATTGGCATTTGGTTGTTCCTTACACCGCCAGGTCAAGTTTACGAGATAAGTCTTGTACAATATATTTGTTGGACTTTATTACTACTTGGAACATGCTTCATTGTATTATCGATATTTGCGGGGTTCGCCTGGGATATAAAGCAAGAATCATAATTGCCCAACACAGTGTCCCTGAAAAGCGCAGGGATAATGTACTTGGCTGGCGGGAAGTTTTTTCAGCTCTAGTATAATGATTCAAAGGAACATCAAAACTCAACTCAATAATTCGATGAAACATGCCGGGAAGAGCAGTGATGGAGTCCGCTTGAAGGGTGGGCGGGCCAGATAGAAAAGCGAGTCTGCCCAAGGCGCGGTGCGAACGATGTTCCCTAATTTGTGAAGTCAGTGAGGAAATGTATGGCAAAAAGAATAACGATTATCAATCAGTTACGGCCCAAGATCATCAGCCAGGACCTGATTGGTTTCGAGAAGATGGCTGAGCGGATCGCGAAGAACACCACGTACAACGCCGAGGAGGTTTACAGCATCCTGCGGCTGTATGTGGAGGAAAGCATCGCGGCATTGGAGCGGGGAGAGACGGTCAAGATGGATCGGTTCCTGAGCGTATTGCCCAATATGCAGGTGGGCGGTGAGGTGGATGTGATGACGCGGCGTAACCGGGCGCTCATTGCCAGATTGAACAACCCGCGTCTCTGGACAGCCGACAAAGTCTCCAACCACGCCAATTTGACCAAAAGCCCTGAAGAGTTGGTGGAGCTTTGGGATGAGTCCCATCCGGACGACCCGGTGACGGGGGATTAGCCCGCCCAAAGCAAATTTATCGCCCCCGATTGCCTTAGTGGGTGACGAAAAATTGCATAACCACCAAGCACGCTCCCTTCGCCGTCCTTCGCGGAGCATCCTGCGGCTGTATGTGGAGGCCGCCAAGAGCAACCCCTTTTTAAAGCATTTTTCAACAACTACTTAAACGCTGGACGCCGTCCTTTCTTTCTGACACGGGCGTGTTAAATCTGTAGCACACCCGTGTTATTTTCGTAGCACGGACGTGTTAATTTCATAGCACGGACGTGTCGTTTTCGCAGCACACTCGTATTATTTTTGTAGCACGGGCGTGTCGCTTTCGTAGCACGGGCGTGTTAATCGACCTAACACGGCGTATTAATCAACCCAATACGGCGTGTTACTCGACGCAATACGGCGTGTTATTTGGGGAAATAGGCCGGTACACCGCATCTCTGGCGGACCTCCAAGCGGTCTCCGAAACGGATAATAAGAATCCCGTCCCAGCCCCTGCCCGCCCCCCGTGATCGGCGAA
>JBJKOR010000452.1:0-1595 GCA_046707185.1 Anaerolineales bacterium
CTATATCGAACATTACCACGCCGTCCGCCGTTGCGAACAAAGTATCGTCCTTGCCGGCATCCACGTTCAAACCGGGTTTGATCCTGGTGCCGCGCTGGCGGATTAAAATATTGCCTGCCAAGACAAATTGACCCGCGTAGCGTTTTACGCCCAAACGCTGGCCATTGGAGTCGCGTCCGTTGTGGACTGAACCGCCGCCTTTTTTATGAGCCATTTCTACCTCTCATTTACTTGCTCGACTACTTGGTCGAGGATTTCTTTGCAGATGATTTCGCCGATGACTTTTTGGCAGGAGCCTTCCCGACTTTCTTCGCCGCTGCCTTTTTGGGACTTGAAGCGGGTTTCTCCGCTTTGACCGCCGGTTTTGCCTCAGCCTCTTCGACCTTTGGCGCAACAGGCTTCGGCTCGACCTTCTCGATCTTACGTTCTTCACCCGGCTTGCCGATGAAGTCCACCATCAGACGCGTATACTGTTGGCGATGACCGCCGCGTACACGAATGCGTTTTTTCGGAGAATACTTGAATCGGAAGACTTTCTCGCCTCGGAAATGATCCACCACCGTCGCTTTGACTTCGATGCCGCCCAAGGTCGGCGTTCCCACCACAACTTCATCGCCGTCCGCCATTAACAGCGTCTTCAAATCGACTTTGGCGCCTTCTTTGTCGGCCAGGCGATCCACTTCAATCGTCTGCCCTTCGACGGCTTTGTATTGTTTGCCGCCGCTTTCTACAATTGCATATCTCATTTTTTCTCCAGTCATTCACTTCACCGAATAGCTTGCGGGTTTCCTGCAACCTTCGCCAGCACACGGGGAAGCTGGGTCTTCGCGCTGGCAGAACACCAGCATCTTCGACAAACAACCGCCCCGGCACAACCAACTGCCAGGGCAGAAGCGGACGGTATTATAACGGCATGAAGTATCTATGTCAACAGCAAACCGATCGGCGATACGGTTTTCTCAAAGTCAAAGTTTATCCGCGAATTTACACTAATCTGCGCGAATTTAATGAGTATCCGGCGGGCGGATTTAGAACCAATGGCGTATCAACCCGAGATGGTTGTCGACTTCATCATTATTTATGGAAGAGTCGGATAATGATGTTCAGAACAAGGGTCAAAACCAGTGATAGCACAATAGAAGTCACAACGGGAAAATAGAACGAACCGTTTTTGCCTTCAATGTGAATGTCGCCTGGCAATCGCCCCAACGGAATTCCAAACCTCGAGGCGAGATACACTCCCCCGCCGATCAAAAACAAAATGACGCCGCCAATCTTCAAATAACGGGCAATAGATTCCATAGCCTTCGACTTATAGCAATCTTGGCTGACCTTCATCCGTGTACGTTAAGCCCAAATGCTCATAGGCGGCTTTCGTCGCCACGCGTCCCTGCGGCGTGCGGTCCAAGAATCCCAATTGCAATAGATATGAATTGACTATACACATGATTATTCCCTTTATACCAGATTTCCTCCCTTTGAGCGATTGTGCTTTTCACAAAGGAGTTGAATATTTCTCTCAGTATTACTTCCACCTTTGGAGATTGGAATAATGTGGTCATATTCCAATTTTTCCTGACTCCCACAGACTACAC
>JBJKOR010000453.1:0-1766 GCA_046707185.1 Anaerolineales bacterium
TCCCCCACCGAACCGTCTTTCAGGTACATCGCGACAAACCAGTCGATGACCACATCATCGGCGGTGATTAACTTTCCGGTTTTGGGGTCGGTGATATCGAGCTTTTTCAACGTGTCGTCCACGCTCGGAAGGCTGTGCTCTTTATCTCTGACGAGGGCTTGAGTTGCCTTATCGCCGAAGCGGTCGAGGAAATAATCCATGAAGAGAAAAGCTTCGCCGTAATGCGAATCGTTGACCGTGGGGTCCGAAGTCCAGTCCGTAAGATTGAGGTCCGGATTCTGAACATAGATCCGGTCGAAGTAAGGCGGATAACCGTTGATGAATTCCGCCAGCACCGAAGACCCCTCGTTCAGCCAGGTGGATTCGTTGCGGTCCTGATTCCAGTGAATCATATGTTGGAATTCATGAGCCAGCACGCTGTAGGTGTAAGGATCGGATAGCGAAGAATTATCGGCATTGAACACGAACATCTCGTGGCCATTGGAATATTTATACACCAGCGGATTGAATTCGTCAGGCGAAGCAAAATAGCCAGCATTGGTCGAGCCGCTGCCGCGCGCATATAGAATATAGATGTGCGGATCATTGTCCACGCCGGGAGTCCATTCACTGCCAAAGAATTGACGATCCTTCGGATAGATCTTCGTTTCAAAAGTATCCATCAAGCGTTTCATATCCGGCTGGTTGACTTGAATGTTGTTTTCCGCCCAAAAATAAGTGTGAGGTGTAATGTAATACAACGTTGCCGTAACCTGGAAATTCTGGTTAGTCTCCACATTGCTCACCCAGAACTTCTGCTGGGCGCCAACTTGAAGCGGCGTTGCGGGTGCAGGCAAAGTATGCGGCACATTACAAACATCTTCCAAACGGCAGGCGAGATCATAGAGATCGTTATAAGGAGGGACGATCTGTTCGAGCGTATCAAATGTTTGTTCCGAAACCGATTCGATAGGCGGTCGCAACACGGGAACGGTCGGTTCCGATGCAGCGTGGTTGTTCACAGATTCGGAAATTTCGTTCTTATTCAGGGAATAAAAGATATAGCCGCCCAGGGAAATCGCCAGCAAAAAGATGCAGCACGATACAATAATAATTGCAATGATCCAAACGCGTGTAGATGATTTTTTTGATCCAGACTGATCCATGAACTATCTCCTCGTTAAGGTCTCAACATATTACCTGATTTCGATGAATCCTGCTTTAGCAAATCCGTATAAAAAATACCGCCCATGCTTCATGCGCGGTATGTGCATACAGATTTTGCACTAAATCGTCATCGGCTGTTTGGCCTTCTTGAACGATTCAGCTTTGTGAAAGGTGATCTTGTTATCCTTCCCATTCACATCTACTAAAACCGTCGCTCCATCTTTGTATTTTCCAGCGAGCAATTCAACCGACAGCGGACTCTCAACGTACTTTTGGATCGCGCGGCGTAATGGCCTCGCGCCAAATGCCGGGTCGTAGCCTTCCTTGGCAAGCCATTGGCGGGCCGCGTCGGTCAGCTCGACCTTGAGATCGTATTCGCTCAACCGTTCCTGAACTTCCTTCATCTGCAGATCGACGATCTGGCCCATCTCATCCAGCGACAGCGGGGAGAACATGATAATCTCGTCGATGCGGTTCAGAAATTCCGGCCGGAACGTGCCCTTCAACGCCTTCTCAACCTTATCGTGAGCCTCACGTTCCTCGTCGTTATCGGTATGCTGCAGAAAGCCTAGCGTGCCGCCTTTTCGAACGTATTCGGTACCGAGGTTCGAGGTCATGAT
>JBJKOR010000454.1:0-6823 GCA_046707185.1 Anaerolineales bacterium
ATTATATCCCGCATATAATTGCGAGCATGACCAACCTTTCCAAGCGCGCGCTAAAAATCAACGAGAGACTTTTAGAAGTTTTTGGCGAACCAACTTGGCGCAATCCAATGCCGCCGATTGACGAATTGGTTTCGACGATTCTTTCCCAAAATACGAACGATACGAACCGTGACCGCGCTTTCAATGCTCTGCGCGCAAAATTTCCAACATGGGAATCCGTGCGCGATGCAAAAACAAAAGATGTTGTCACGGCTATTCGCCCAGCGGGATTGGCAAATCAAAAGGGTCCGCGTATACAAAAGGTTTTAAAAGAAATCACGAAAGAACGTGGCAATTTGGATTTATGGTTTCTCAAAGATTTGCCACTCGAGGAAGCACGTGCCTGGCTGATGAAGTTCAACGGCGTGGGACCGAAGACCGCGGCGATTGTTTTATGTTTTTCACTTAACCGCCCCGCATTCCCTGTTGATACACACATTTATCGCGTGACCGGTCGTATCGGTTTGCGCCCGGAAACGATGACCGTCGAGCAGGCGCATCCGCATCTCGAAAAGTTGTTTCCGCCCGAAACCTATTACGCCGCGCATTTGAATCTGATTCGTTTGGGGCGCGAAGTGTGTCATGCCCGCAAACCGGATTGCCCGAAGTGCCCGATTAGAAAGTTATGTGATTTCGAGCCAAAGACAAAATGATCTGATGCTTGTCGAGTAGGCGGGGTCTCGATACGGACTTTGTCCTACTCGACCACCGCCGCGCACTTTGCTCGCTGCTCAACCAGCGCGGTTCCTCGCAATGAAACATATAAAAAGGAGAAATCCAATGTCAATCGATATTTCATCAATCCGTAATCAGTTTCCATCTTTGAATCGAAATGCCATCTTCTTCGATAACCCCGGCGGGACACAAATCGCCAAGCAATCTCTCGATCGCATCAACAAGTATTTATTGGAATCCAACGCCAACCATGAAGGTGCCTTCGCGACCAGTGTTGCATCCGACGCGATTTTGCATGAAGCGCATCAAGCCATGGCGGATTTCTATAACGCCTCATCGCCCGATGAAATTGTCTTTGGCAATAATATGACCACACTGACTCTACACATTAGCCGCTCGATTTCACGCGAATGGAAACCAGGCGATGAAATTGTTCTCACGCGGCTCGATCACGATGCGAACGTCACGCCGTGGGTTCTGGCAGCGCAGGATCGCGGCGTCAAAGTCAGTTGGGTGGATTTCGATATCGAGGATGGCACGCTGAAACTCGATCAGCTTGAAAAAGCATTGGAGCGCAAGCCGCGCCTGGTCGCGGTGGGATACGCATCGAACGCGTTGGGAACGATCAACCCTGTCGAGAGAATCATCAAGATGGCGCATGACGCGGGTTCATTGGTCTATATCGACGCGGTGCAATATGCGCCGCACGGCGGGATCGATGTACAGAAACTGGATTGTGATTTTTTGGTTTCATCGGCTTATAAATTTTTTGGCCCTCACGCCGGAATTCTCTTCGGCAAATACGAACTGCTCGAAAAATTGTCTGCCTATAAGGTTCGTCCCGCCGCGAATGAACTGCCCGGCAAATTCGAAACCGGCACACAAAACCATGAAGGCATCGCCGGAGTGCTGGGCGCGGTGGAATACTTCGAATGGGTTGGCAAGGAGTTTGGCGTTGATAAAGCGCTGCAAAATTATTCTGGGCACCGACTTGAGTTAAAGAAGGCAATGAATGTAATTCACGCTCATGAACTCGAAGTGAGCCATGCGCTGCTCTCGGCCCTGCAATCGGTTCCCGGATTAACCCTCTTTGGCCTCACGGACGCATACCGGCTGGACGAACGCGTCGCAACGTATTCCTTCCGTTTGAAGGGTATGCATCCACGCAAAGTGGCAGAGAAACTTGCGGAACAAAATATTTATGTATGGGATGGAAATTATTACGCCATCAATGTTACCGAGCGGCTTGGGTTTGAAGACAGCGGCGGCATGGTGCGCGTCGGTGCAGTGCATTACAATACATTGGAGGAAGTCGAACAGTTGAAGCAGGCGTTGATCAAGATCGATGCATGATTTGAATCTGTGTCGAATTGATTGTATACTTAAAATGGATATTGCAGAAAGGAGTTCCTATGTTCGAAAAAATTCTCCTCGCTGTAGACGGTTCTGACCATTCTGTACGTGCCGCAAAAGAGGCAGGCGACTTGGCACGCACCATGAAATCCGAGATTGTGCGAATTGTAGTTGCCTTCGATGGCATCCCGTCTTATCTGGGTGAACCGAATCTGCAGCAAGCCATTGATGCCCGCATGAACGCAGCCAACGCAATCTTAAAAAAAGCAGAGGAAGCCGTTGGGAAGATTCCCGGTGAAATCCATACGGAACTGATCGAAGGTTCGCCTGCCGAGGCAATTATCAATGTCGCAAAAACGCGCGGGAGTACAGTCATCGTGATGGGTTCACGCGGTTTGAGTGCCATTGCCGAGCTGGTATTGGGCAGCACTTCTCACAAAGTAGTCAGCCACGCGCCGTGCCCGGTGTTGATCATCAGATAGTGTTGTAGTGGCTTAGCCGCGCGCGGTATTCGGCTTCCGCGAATTCTTCGGGGGTATTGATATTCGAAAAGGCGAGACCGTCCGGATCACAACGCCCAATCTCTTCGGGCGTGAGCAAACGCATTTTAATTTGCGGAAACCACGAGTCCATGCGCCACTTATCGGAGGCGATTGCCGCATCGACTGCAGAAAGACAAGTCGCGCGGCGATAGACGGCGTGCAATGATTCATATCCCTTATTTGTTTTAGCGATCACTACATCCGCTTCTTCCTTGACCAAAATGTCGGATGCCGCCTCGAAGAGCTTTGCACTGGCGAACGGCATATCGCAAGCCGCCACCGCGACGAGGGGATGCTTGGCGGAGTAAAGCGCGGTGTAGAGTCCGCCGAGGGCGCCACGGCCCGGCTTGAGGTCGATGAAGAGCGGGAGATTCAAGAAAGCATAATCCTCGGGATGATTCGTCGTCACCAACATCTCATCTGCAATCGATTGCAATCGTTCGATCACGTGTTGGATCAACGGACGACCGAGGAAGAGTTTGAGCGCCTTGTCTTCTCCCATACGCGAAGATCGGCCACCGGCTTGAACCACAATGCTTAACATGACCGTATTATAATAAAATCGATGTAGGAGATGAGAGTGTCCGCGTTGGCAAATATGCTCGATCAATTGACAGCCGAGGGGACTCTGTACGAGCGTCTGCCCGATGGCAGCGTACGATGTTTTGCCTGCGGACATCGTTGTTTAATACGCGAGGGCAAACGCGGCATTTGTCAGGTGCGGTTCAATGAGGGAGGACAACTGCGCGTGCCGTGGGGTTATGTGGCGGCGCTGCAATCCGACCCCATCGAAAAGAAACCGTTCTTTCATGTAATGTCCGGCTCGAATGCCTTGACATTCGGAATGCTCGGCTGCGATTATCATTGCGGCTATTGCTTCGCGGGCGACACGATGGTTGTGACGGACCGAGGCCCCATTTCCTTGCAGGATGCTTTTGCGCTTGGAGAGAATAAACGAATCGATCCCGATGGGGAAATTGCGTTCGTCTCCGATTTGAAGGCGATCACTTCAGCGGGCGATTTCCACAAAGTGAAGGCTGTCTTCCGTCATCCTTATGAAGGCGAGATAATGGAGATCAAGCCTTATTATTTGCCCGCACTCAGATGCACACCCGAACATAGAGTTTACGCAGCAGCCAATGCTGCCGCCTCGCCGGAACTTGTTTATGCCAAAGATCTGACAAAGAAACATTATCTGGCTGTGCCGCGTTCCTACAAATTCTCCGAGCATCAAGTGATTGACGCGGAACGTTTGTTAGGCGCTCATCAGATTACTTTCCAAACGCCGTGGAAATTGGCACCGGACGAGATGCAGACGATCATGGATTTATCGGCGCAGAGCATATCGTCGCGCGAGATCGGCGCGAGGTTCGATGTAAGCGGTTCGTACATCCGTCATCTGCGAGGCAATATCACGAATGGACGCGTGCAAAGGTCAAGAACCGCGCAACCGTATATCGAAGATGGATATTTGCGTTTTCCGAACGAGCGGCGGCCCGGCATTCGCTTAATGACTGAATTGAACATGGAAACGGCCGAATTGCTGGGATATTACTGTGCGGAAGGTTCCATTATCGCAGATAAAAATCGTCCCAACAGTTTCAGCATGGATTTTAGTTTCTCAAGGAAAGAAACTGATTTGGCAAAGCGCGCGGCCGAACTGCTCCACAGTTGTTTTGGCGTGGAGGCACAGTTGGTCAATCGTCAAACGACGCTGGCTGTTTCCATCTCGAAGTCTTCTCTGGCTTTGCTCTTCAAAGGACTGGCAGGCGAACGTTCAACGAAGAAGCGCGTGCCTGAAATGCTGTTTGACGCGCCGCGCGAAGTTGTTATGGCGTTCTTGAATGCATTCGTTCAAGGCGATGGGCATCGTTTCGCGAATGGCAAGATCAGTTGCACAACGGTCTCGAAAGAATTAGCTTATGGCGTTGCCTGGCTGGCTTTGAAATGCGGATATTTTCCATCCATCTACGATGCGCCGATGCAAGCGACGGGTTTGGTTGAGGGACGGGTCGTTCATCGCGCGCCGCACCAATACACGATGGTCTGGTATGAAGGAAGTTCCGTCGAGCGCAGGATCATCGAGACCGAGAATTTTTATCTGATCCCAATTCGAGATATTGAACACTGCGACTTCAACGGTTATGTGTTCAATATGGAAGTCGAGCAGGAGCATAATTATCTGGCGAATTTCCTTTTGGTTTCCAATTGTCAGAATTGGCTGACTTCGCAGGCGATGCGCGATCCGGCTTCCGATGAGTCTATCCACTACATTCGCAAGATATCTTCAAAAGGAATGGCCGATCTTGCGCGACGCGCTCATGCTTCGGTCGTTGTTTCTTCATACAATGAGCCATTGATCACCAGCGAATGGGCCGCGGCGATTTTCAAGGAAGCCAAAGCGGCAGGCCTGATGTGCGCCTATGTTTCCAACGGCAACAATACGCCTGAAGTGATGGAGTATCTCCGCCCGTATCTGGATGCCTATAAAGTCGATTTGAAATGTATGCAGGATAAAAACTATCGCAAGCTGGGCGGCGTGCTTCAACACACATTGGATGGAATCCAACGTGCCCATGATCTTGGCCTATGGGTCGAAGTGGTAACGTTGACCATCCCCGGTTTCAATGATTCGAACGAAGAATTATGGGACGCGGCAAAGTTCATCGCCGGAGTCTCCAAGGATATTCCCTGGCATGTGACTGCCTTCCATAAAGATTATAAGATGACGGAGCCGGACAACACTCCGGCAAAGACTCTTCTGCGCGCTGCCGAGATCGGGCGCGAAGCCGGCCTCCGTTATGTCTACGCTGGAAATCTCCCCAGACGTGTCGAAGAATACGAAGATACGTTCTGCTCGCATTGCAATACAAGACTCATCAAACGATCAGGTTACGTGATAGAGGCATATCATATAACGGCATCCGGAGAATGCCCCAAGTGCGGGACGAAGGTTCCGGGCATTTGGACGCACGACCCATCCAAGGTTCAGTTGAACGGATACGGAATGCCAATTCCCATATATTGACAACCGCATTTTGCTGTATAATCATGCAACCACAAATTTGGAAGGAGGTGGTTTTTAAACTGTTGGAAGATTTTGCGTAATGCTAAGCGCTGTTCGTTTGTCGAATCCGAAAATGGTAGAAGCGAATCTACCAAACACTAAAATTCTCTGTAGGAGGAGAACCCATGAATCGTAAACTGTTCGTTCTGATTTCCGTGCTTTTGCTGGCGAGCATGGCCTTGAGTGCATGCGGCAGTGCGGCAACGCCTGTTCCGCCGACCCAAGCGCCAGCGGCCACTCAAGCACCCGCTACTCAGGCACCTGCCACTCAGGCACCAGCTGCCGCACCAACCGCGGCCGCCACAAGCGCGACCTCTAATCCAGACACCATCATCATCGGCAGGACAGACACAATCGCCAGCCTGGATCCAGCCGATGCCTACTCAATCAGTGACTGGGAATCGATCACCAATATCAGTCAGGGACTAGTTTCCTACAAGCCGGGCACATCAGATCTACAACCGGAGCTGGCCACCGCCATGCCCGATATCTCGGCTGATGGATTGACCTATACCTTCACCCTGAAGGACGGCATCAAGTTCGGTGATGGCACCCCGCTGACCGCGGCCATGTATGTGCAACAGCTCAACCGTTTGTTGACTATCGGCCCGAAGTGTCCGAATGATGTGGCCGATACGCTGGCTGTACCCTACGTTGATAGCATCACGAACCCCAGCGGAAATACCATTGTCTTCAAGCTGAAGCACCCAGTGGGCTACTTCCTGCAGATTTTAGCCCGCCCGCCGTACGTTGCCTCCGACCCCAACATCTTCCCGACGGATAAGTGTGTGCTCTTCCCGACCGCCCCGATCTACGGCACCGGCCCGTTCTACATCAGCCAGTTCACGCCTAAAGAGCAAATGGTATTCGAACCCAATCCCTATTACACCGGGAACTTAAAGCCGCAGGTCAAGCAAGTGATTTTGCGCTACTTCTCCGATCCGCAGACCATGGCATTGGCTGTTCAGAACGGCGAGATCGATATTGCCTGGCGCTTCCTTGGGTCGGACCTCATTAAGCAACTCAAGGGCGTTTCTGATGTGACCGTTGGCGCAGTTAATGGCGGCGGCATCCGCTTCCTGGTCCTCAACCACTCGATGAAACCAACGAATGACCCCAATGTGGATAAGGCGATCGCCTATGCTCT
>JBJKOR010000455.1:0-9614 GCA_046707185.1 Anaerolineales bacterium
GCACTGACTTTCATTTTCGTGCCAGCGTTGGTATTGAGCATACATAGTTCGCTGTCTGAACGAAAGCGGCTTAACGCCTGCTCCCATTCCTCGAACCAAAGCGGCATATTCTGCAGCTCGCGCGGCGGCCCGGGTGTATCCGTATCCATGAACACCAGAATCTGGCTGCCCATGGCGCGAAATTCATAGTGGTGAATCATGGATGGTGAGACGTATGTGTTTTAGTCACAGGCTTGCGTCTACTGGAACTACTATTGGACGGTGCAGCCGAAACAGCAGCGGTTGGAGTGGGAGTAATTTGGGGCATTGCCCCGCCCAGCAAAAGCGTCTGACCGGGTAAAAGCATCGGAGGTGCTGCAGCGACAACGATCGGCGATGAAACGGGTTCAGGTGTCGGGGTCGTAGCTGAAGCGCTGGAAGAGGCCGTCGAATTGCTGGATGAGGCAAATAGATTCCACAGGCCAAGTGTTAATGCAATGGCTACTGCCGAGATCAACACCTCGATTTCATTCCAACTCTTCGAAGCAGGTTTCTTTTGCATTTTTATTCTCCAAAAGCGTTCCTAATCGCCGCCTTCACCACCGCCGCCATCGCCCGAATGACCGCCGCCACTGCGATGAGGCGCTGATCCGCCCGTTACTGGCTGTACAACAATCGTGGGAGTCGGAGATGGCTGCGGCGCGGGAACAGAAAGCACCACCTGACCATCCATGCTGACATAGACAATATCACCAGAAACAAACGCGACCTTATACAGATTCAAGCCATTGATTGTGGCAAGCTGAACAGAATAAAGGTCGTTCCGCCCGAGGGATTTCGCGGCGATCGTTGCCGCCTCTTGTGGCGATATACTCACAGATTGCGAAGATGGCCCGGAAGTTGCCATTGTAGTTGGAACAACTTGGGCAGTCGACTGATCCTGCAAGTTAGTTTGCATGGAAGTAAATGGTTCCGTAAAGGCTAAACCGTTATAGGCATAAATGACGCCTGCCAGGAGGGTTATCACAAACGCCGTTAACGTTACCGAAAGAAACACGGAGCTTTTCTTCATTTTCATCTCCTCTTGAAAAACATACAACAAGTCTTCATATTTAATCAGAGCAATGCTATCAAAAAAAGATTAAAATGAAATGACTAAATGTGCGGCAAATCTGCACCTATATAAGAGAAGATACTCACAAATTATTCGTTATAATCGGGCTGGAGTTAAATATGGATACGCTCAAATATGAATTATTGACTGAAGTTAATGGAAGAATGGAAGCCGACCTGCTTAAGAGTTATCTCGAGGCAGAAGGGTTCACCGTGGAATTGTTTCAGGAGGCCGTCGGCCATCATATATATCCTGTAATGATCGACGGGCTGGCGCGCGTGCAGATCTTTGTTCCAAAAGAGCAGGCGGCTGAAGCGCGCAAACTAGTCGATGCATTCTATGAATCCAGATCAAATTTCAATGAAGAGGAAAAATGAAGGATACCGCAATTCTAGTAACTCGCTATGGAATGGGCCACTCCGCACTTGCGGACTTGCCGCTAAAGCTAATCGGAAAATATTTCAGCCTGCTTCTGCAAGGTGAAGCGTTGCCCAACGTCATTTGCTTCTACACGGATGGCGTAAAGCTGACCATCACAGGCTCACCTGTATTAGAGCAGCTCAAAGCATTGGAAGCGAAAGGCGTACGGCTCATCATCTGCTCCACGTGTCTCGAAACCATGAATCTGACAAAGGATGTAGAAGTTGGAATCGTGGGCGGCATGCCGGATATTCTCGAAGCGCAAATGAAAGCCGACAAAGTAATTACCCTTTGATCCAGTGACAGTAAAGTGACAGTCGCCTTATAGATGACTGTCACTTTTGCAAAGACTCAGCCGAACGAATTTGTCGCGATTCACGTTTGGCGACCATCGGCGAATGAACCAGCAAGGTGCAAAGAATGGCCGTTGCAACAATTTATTATCAAAGCAGGCGGAAATTTACTGGCCCAAGATTGCACAAGATTATTGGACAAAATCGTAAAGATACAATCGCGTGCCGGCAGAACGGAACATATCCAGCTCCTTCCCGTTCTCGCCGAAGAGTTGAATAAGACGACTCTGCTTCTTTGCGGATGTGCACGTATTACAATAGCGCGAAAATACCAACCACACTCTTTGCTTGCCCTTCATCTGAATAACCTCGCGTTTATAGTTGGAAGATTCGGCGCCAATGACGATATGATCTTCTTTAAAGTCGAAAAAAGGAGCATAGTACTCGAAGGCGCGCTGATTTTCATTATAGATGTAGATGGTATCTCCGGGCTGATCATACTGGTCGATGTACGCCAAGGCAGGCTTGATATCCGAACGCATATAAGGAGAGAGAAAAAAATTGAAGCTGGTCGAGGCTGGCTGCCATAATATCGTCAGGGCCAGCAATCCGATTACGACAAGGGCGCCACTTTTATTCCAGTGCGAAACGAATTGAAAGAGATACCCCAATCCACTAGCCATCAGTAAGAACAAAAAAGGGGTCACAAATAAAGCCAGTCGTTCTCCGGCAGGATACTTTTGCAAAGCGGCAGCGAGCAATAGAAAGAAAAATGGCAGCACCATGATCAAAGCCGCGCCTCGATCGCGAACGAAGAGCCAACCAACCCCAATGATGAGCAGGATGGAACACATCCAAGCAAAATACCCTGCCGCTCCAAAAGATATACTATTAGGCAGATTCAGAAGATGCAAATAAATGCTACCGAACCACGACCAATGATCCCAAGGGGGCAATGGCATAAAATAACCATGCCAAAATTTTAGCAAATAAGAATCGTTCATTAAATGCCGCAGCGAAAGCCAATAAAGCAAAAAGAAATTGGCCAGCCACAGCATTCCAATCCCCAACATCCAATACAAAAGGCGGAAGGCTTTACGAGATAAATATTCGCCTGCCAAAGCCAACCCAACGGAAGCTAAAACAAAAATGGCAGGGAATGATAGCCAAATCGAGACAAGGCCGGACAAACCTAATGCGATCATTGCCCCATGACCCGCTTCCTTCTGCTTGGCGCGCAACGCCAAATAGATCAAGCCGGCAGAAACTAAAATGTCGCTCGAATATTGCTTCAACTCACTCGAATAGTAAATCAGTGACCACGAAACAGCAAAGAATGCCAAGGCAAAAAGACCTGCTATCCCAAAATAATCCCTGGCGATACGATACAAAACATAAACAGCCAATAAGCCCGAAATCAATGGAACGAGCCTCAGGATGTAGTCCTGATTCCCCAAAACCAATAGAATCGCTTTTTCAAGAAACAGGAACCCAAGCGGCGCACCCTGCTCAAAATCCAAAGTGTGGGTTAACGCAATAAAGTTTCGATGGACAATATTTAGTGCAAGGGAAGCTTCATCGATCCAAAGTGAGCGATTGGCAAGATATTGCCGCAAGCGAAGAGCAATTCCAAGGAAAACAACTGTCCACCAGGTGAGGTCTAACAGCAGCTTCGAACTAAACCGCCGCTTAACCAGAAACCGCATCTTAGCTTCCCACCGTAATCAGGTTGCTGATTTGATCGAAGGTTGCCGGTCCAATCCCCGGCACATTCATAATATCCTCGATGTGTTGGAACGGTCCATGTTGCTGGCGATACGTCACAATGCTTTGCGCCGTGACCGGGCCAATCCCGGGCAGCGTTTCCAACTGGTCGATGGTAGCCGTATTGATATTGACCAAATTCGCCTGCGTAGTGGGCATTGGAGTCAAGGTTTGCATAACGGTAAAAGGAGCGGTCGGGGTCGAAATCGGGCTACCGGAACCAATTCCTCCGCCCAAGCTTGGAGTTCCTGAGCCGGAACCTGAAGGGATAATCACCTGCTGCCCATCTTGCAGCCGCGCGGCGAGATTAAGGGAATCAGTATTGGCATCTGTCAGCAAACCGCCCGCCGCCTCCACGGCGTCCTGCACCCGGCTGCCATCCGGGAACGAATAGACGCCGGGTTTTACCACTTGCCCTATGACCTGCACAATGATAGGCGACTTGGTCGGAGCCGGTTCAAGCGTGACAGGCTGACCGGCAGGCAGGCGCGTCACAATGAGAAGAATGGCAGCCAGGAAAAAGCCGGCCATCAATCCGATCAACATGAAAAGAATATTCTTCATATCCTGATTTTACATCAACTTCATTACCAGCAACTGATCTTCCATGAACAAACCAAGCACGTTTACCAGGCGCGCCAAACGCCGAAAATACGGCGGCATTTCATCGATCCCAATGGAGCGAAAGCCCCATTTTTCATAAAACGGCCCAAGCCTCGAACGGCACGTCAGATAAAGCGGACGCGGCGCAGACGCAATCAAATGCTCGATAACGGCACGCGCAATGCTTTGATGACGGAAAGACGGCTCCACCGCGATGGAAGCCAACTCGATCACGCCGCGGCCATGCGGTTTCAATTGGCCGCAGCCCAGCATCTTTCCGGAACTGTCAGCGGCGACCACAAACCTGCGCCAATCCAAATCCATCGGGTTGATGCCGACGCGGTGAATCAAAGCCTTGATGAGAGGCGCGTCATTTTCAGTCGCGGGACGAAGCGTAAAGTCAGCCAAGTAAACCTGCCGCGACGATAATTGTAAACGACGCCACGAACCAATGGATTAAGAATGGGTAAACAAAAGAACGGGTTCGATAGGCAACCCAGCCAAACGCGAAGCCACCGAAAATCGTGGACAAGGTTTCGATTTCCGGCTTGCCGATATGCGCCAGCGCAAACGGCACGGCTTGAAGCCACAAGGCTTCCACCCCGAATTTTCGGACAAACGCAAACAGGATGAAACCGCGGAAGAAAAATTCCCAGCCGAACAAATCCAGGAAAGTGTTCCACGGCAGCCCCAAGACTTGCATCCTGTAATACGTTTGCATAGCAGGATTGCGCGCCACGAACCACAAGATGATCGCCATCGCCGCCGCGCCGACTAGCGTCAGAAGGATGCCGGTTTTCCAATCTCCGAACGTAAATCCATAATCGCGCGGATCATCGCGAAAGACGAGCAGAATGACGATCAGCGGAATAATAAGGTAAAGCAGTATGTGATCATAGTCTTTGTTGGGCGTGAATTGGTGATAAAAATCGATGATCAACAGCAAAGTGCTGACGATGATCACCGTGACCACTTTCCAATCGAAACGAAGACATTCACCCAAAAGCGTTTTCATAACTCAATACAACCCGAGAGCCAGCGCACCACAGGCGCGTCGAAAGAACCGGATTTCAGCCGCGACACACACGCCGCCAAAACGGGATGCGTGAAAACAGAACTACACAGCAACGCTTTGTTTTTGATCGACACCCTTCTTCAAAGCAGCAATGCGGCGCTGGAGATATGGCGAGAAATATCCTTCGTAACGTTCCCAAAGCTCGGGGCGCTTCCAATCTTCACCGGTGACGCGGCCGCGGCAATTCAGCGAACCACAGTGACATTCGAACTCGTCATAATCCGAGCCGTCGCACATGGCATAATCGAGACAAATTTCCTCGCCTGCCTCGATATCGCGCATCGCAATCAATCCAATCTGCCCGCTCAGTCCAGCGTTTGGATCGCAGGAATGATTGAAGCAATCGGAAGGTTCCATAACGGGCGAGAGCATATAGAGTGAGTCTTCGATCTGCAAGACCTGTTGGGTGAAATTCTCCATGGAGCGGTCGATCTCATCGGCGGAAAGAATCTTCCCGCCCCACAACGATATCAACTCGCCTTCCTGCACTCGCTCACGCGCAAACACGCCGCATTCGCCTTTGCCCGGATGGGGCCGGCTCTCAAGCTTTGGGGAAAGATAGGAAAAATATTTACCGGTCATTCTTCTCCTTGTGATGATTTAACGAACATTTTTCCTCGGCAACAAAAATTTTTCCGCTTCTCCCGCGACTGAAGCCTGAGTCCGTTAACTACACCCGCCGCCTCGCTGAGGGCGGTACCCTCAAACAGGCGGCGGTTGTGCAAGTACTGCACGATAAACTCGCGGCGGTGTCGCAGGCGGACAATTCTGTCAAATGCTCCTTATAAGCGCCACATTTTACTACAACTCAACCACGACCGGCTAAAGTCGACGCACTCCCAGCGAAATTTCCTACGGAGCTGGCAGGAAATCCCATGGGTCTTGCGGGACGCCGTTATAACGAATCTCGAAATGCAAATGCGGGCCGCTAGCGTGGCCGGTCGCGCCCGCCGCGCCGATCACCTGCCCTTTGGTCACGCCTTGTCCACAACTGACAAAGATGGCACTCAAGTGCGCGTACAACGTTTGGAAGCCGTTCCCATGATCGATCATGATCATATTGCCATAGCCATAATTGTTCAAACCGGCATAAACGACCAACCCGCCATCCGACGCATAGATGTTGTCACCTAAATTGGCCGCCAAGTCAATCGCCAGGTGATTGATCTTGGGCTCGTAGTTATAGCCCGAAAGCCAATGACGATCGGTTGGATAAATAAAAGTACCTGTGCCGCCCGCAGTACTGTTCGATGGCGGACAGGAACCGGGACCAGCGACCGAAGCCGTGGCCGGATTCGTACGGCTGACAAAACCGATCTGTCCAGGCGTATGGAATTGATATTGTCCGCCCGGCACAATCAGATATGTGCCGACTTTGATGTTTGCATTGGCTGGATCGCCTACTGTTGAAGGATCTAAATGATTCGCCGGATAGCTGATGATAACTTCCGGCTTCACATTGAAATAAGCGGCCCACTGACTAAATGGAATGCCGCCCAGCCACTGCCAGTACACCCCATCCACCGGCAGGATTTTAAGATTCTGCCCTGGCTGAAGATTTTCCGGATCGTCCTGCAGAATACTAAAATTGGCAGCATAAATTGTTTTGGGTTGAAGCCCAAATTTATCCGCAATACCAGAGACTGTGTCACCTTTTTGCACAACGTACGTGATAATATCCTGGCGCGGACGGCTGGGAATATTGGTGTGGATATCCGTCTCACGCGGCACGCCAACCGAAGATAAGTCGACCGGCACGGTAGAATTCGCAGTCGGGAGAATCATCGGGGTCGGAGCATTCGCATCGCTGTTCGCCTGTGCCTGAACGCGAGACTGATGAAAGTACATTTCAACCATCCAGATCACCGCAATGATGGCGAAAATGGAAAAAACATTCGTCACTGTATGCAGCAGCGAATCGCCCAAACCAATCTGAAACAAGTTTTGTATCCAACTCGTAAATTGACCGCTTTGCTTTTCTCCCCCGTTCGTCTTTGAATTGTCACTTGAATTATTTGGCATTCGTACTCCGAAAAAGCATAATAACATGCCGGGAATCGAGCGTCAAGCAAGCACACTTAACAAACGTTAATGTGAAACGCCGCGCCTCTCGATGTCCGCACACAATCGAGTTCAAGCTGGCACAACACATTCCGCACGATCGTTGGCAGGACTATTCACCAGTGTCGAGACGGGATGCGCGTCCATCAGGTTCGCAGGAAAAGGCTTGAGGAGGTGCACCAGGCTATTCGGAGTCCGAGGCGAGGCGTCCAGCCATTCCGCGTAATCCGAAGGCTGAAGAATCACGGGCATCCGGTTGTGAATCTTGGACATCAACTCATTCGGTGTTATGGTCACGATGGTGCATGAACGGATCGACGAACCGTCCGCAGACTGCCATTCATCCCACAAACCGGCAAAAGCAAAAACGCTACCGCTTTTGAGATGGATAAAGTGCGGCACTTTGGTTTTCGTGCCCGGCTGGGATTTCCATTCATAAAACCCATCGGCCAGAATCAAACAACGCTTATATTTATACCCCCCGCGAAAGGCGGGCTTCTCCGCCAAGGTTTCGCCGCGCGCATTGATCAGACGGCTCCCGATGGTTGGGTCTTTGGCCCACGCGGGAATCAAACCCCACACAAAAAAATCCGCCTTGTTCCTGCCGTCATTCGGAATAGCCAGCACGGGCTGGGTGGGCGCGATATTGAAGCGCGGTGCAAACCTGCTCGGAAACTTGAAGTCTGCAAAGGCTTCCTTCAATTCAGCCGGATCGACGGTTAAAGTAAATCGTCCGCACATCATGGCCTCAACTTTCGATAATCGCCGATACGCATCGTTACGCCGGTGGCATCCAAATATTCGAGCAAGGATTGGGCATATTTACGGCTGGTATTGAACAAGTCACGCACTTCGGCGAGCGAAATCTGGCCTTTCCTTTGAAGCACTTCTCTAATTCGTTTTACTATCGAATCATAATCCTGGGTACGGAAAACGATCTCCGACGAAACCGCAACCAGCTGCTTCGATTCGGTCAACATATTGAAAAGCTCATCCCCTACTTCGACTTTGCATTCCTTGATGGTCGGCGGTGCATACGGACTCTGTTCGAACTTTCGCATCAACGCCGCGACTTGGGCCTGTTGGCCATTATCCAGGCGAATCTCATACCCAGGCTTGGCAACCAAACTGCCAATCTCCGTCAATTGATTGCGTTTTGCGAATTGTGCAACGACTGGGTTGAACACGCGCGGCGAAAGCTTCAGCCTGCTCTTCAACTCCTCGCGCGGCATTCCGCGCCGCAAAGGAAACTGTGCGTGATAATCACCAATCAATTTTTGAACTTTATTCTGTAATTCATTCAGGAAAGGTTGAGTAATAATCAGGTCGTCTTGCAGCGCGACAAGTTGTCCATTTGCAGTTAATACTTCCAGCGCTTGTTTCGCTGCGGTAACTTCAAGATGCGAGCGTTTGATCATTTCATCGGCAGAAGCAACTTGAAGGGCAAGCGCCGCTTCAAACAACACATCCGCGGGCGAACCCTGGGCAAACGACGACAACGATTGGATGACTTCGTTGTCGAATCGCTTGTGTCGCTTCTTTGGCTGCGGATCCACGATCACGCCGCCGCCGAGCGTTTCAGCAGGCGATGGGCGCCGTAAGATATATTTGTCGCCGCGCACGCTTACGATTGGATCGCGCAATTCAAGTTGGATCCAGCCTTCCTCGCCGGGAGCCAGTTCTTCCGCATCGAGCAGGCGCAAGGTCGCGATGGTTTCGCTTGCACCGATAAAGACCTTGACTTCACTGGCATGCTTCAACGATGAAGCAACATCTTTCAACAAACGAAAGCGGGCATCCACGCGGCGGGTGGGAACATACTGGTTGGGATGAATCACAACTTCGCCGCGCCGAATCTGTTCCGTGGAAACGCCTGAAATATTAACAGCCGTCCGCGAACCGGGCCGGGCTTGTTCTTCTTTCTTTTTATGAGTTTGCAGGCCGCGTATCCGGCCCGTTAAACCGGAAGGCAAAATTTGGACTTCATCGCCGAGGAAAAGATGACCATCGATCAATGTACCGGTTACGACAGTCCCAAAACCGCTCATGGTGAAGACTCGGTCAATCGGTAAGCGCGGTCGCCCCAAATCGGGACGCGCGGGCTTTTGTTCAAGTATCTCGACAAGAGTCGCCATCAACTGGTCGAGTCCGCTTTGGGTCCGGGCAGAGACGCGTACAATCGGGGCGTCTTGCAAGATCGTATTTTTTACGGCGTCTCGCACATCCGATTCAACCAAATCAAGCCAGTCGTTGTCATGGATCAAATCGATTTTCGTGATGACAATTAACCCCAGCGGGATTTGCA
>JBJKOR010000456.1:0-3736 GCA_046707185.1 Anaerolineales bacterium
CTGGCAGCGGGCGCGCCGCCACAAGCCGTGACCAACACCCCAAGCGAAATCAAGATAATGACTCGTTTGAACATAGTTTCTCCTTGTTGTATATGTCATTGCAAGTGGAGTTCTTCCACGAAGCAATCTCCTCTTGAAATTATGAGATTGCTTCTCGAAGACTCGCAACGATATGTTATTGTTGCCATGCCAAAAGTTTTCGTTCCATCCAAGCGACGATCCCATAAAGCAACAACGCCAGCACGATCAACGTGAAGACCGCGACGAAAACCATCGGCGTATCGTAGGTACCGCGCCCGACATTGATGAGCACGCCCAAGCCGTGATCCGCGCCGACCAATTCACCGACCACCGCACCGATCACCGATAACGTCGCACCGATGCGCAGTCCGCCAAGGAAGATCGGTAACGCGGCGGGAATTTCGAGATGCAAAAGGATTTGTCGCGGCGAGGCGCGCAACGAATACATCAGATCGTACAAAGAAGTCGGCACGGCGCGCAATCCGACAATCGTGTTTACCAACACTGGGAAGAACACGATCAATGCACAAATCAGCACTTTGGAAAATATGCCCGGTCCAAACCAAATGACCAACAACGGTGCAATTGCCACCAACGGTACGGCTTGACTTGCAACCAAATACGGCGATAGAACATTTTCGAGCACGCGGGATTTGGCAATCAGATAACCCAAGATAACTGCGAAGCACGCGCCGGAAAGTAGCCCGAGCAGGATTTCAGTCAAGGTTACGATGGTATTCTGCGCCAGTTCTCCATCCGATAGCGATAACAAAAATCTCTGCCATACTTGCAGCGGAGATGGCAACACAAAGGCAGGCAATCCGCTGAATTGCGCAATTCCCCACCACGCGGCCAGCCCGAGCACCAGGGAAATCAGTCCGAGCCAGCGATCAGCGTGCTTTACGAATTTAGGGAGGTTACGAATAAAGTTTAGGTCCATCGTTGTCACTCAAAAACAAAAACGCCTCGCAGGAATCAAATTGCGGGGCGCGGGAGCAGGCAAAAGTCGAGGACTGATGCGAAACAAAATCCCGAAAACAAGAAGCGTTTTCGGGACATCGAATCGGAATCAGACCTGCATTGGCCTGCTGAAAAATCCTTCTCCTATCCAGACTATACTGTCGGCCCCGGAGTTTCACCGGGTCATGTGCAAAAAGCACTTGCGGGCTTTACCGCCGATCGGGAATTCGCTGCATCTATTTTACAACGTCACCCTGCCCCGAAGGTGTTGATATTCAATTGACGTAATTATACCAAACTACTCAGCCTTGACGATGCAGTCCACTGGACAAACCGAAACACATTGTGGCGAGTCGTAATGACCTTCGCATTCCACGCAAGTTTCCTGATTAATTACGTATAAGACACCATCGCCTTCGCTGATCGATTCAGTCGGGCATTCCGGCACGCATGCACCACAAGCGATGCAGTCTTCCTTGACTTTCATTGTCATGAGTTTTCTCCAAAATTAAGTTTTGCTGAAAGTTAATTCATCTCATGCAAGTCGTCAAATGACGAATGTCCAACCTTTGGATGAATTTGTCATCAGAAAAACGTCCCAGTTAATACATATATCCGTGAAATTTAGGGATGATTTTGTTGCATCCATAATGCCAGCATCGTCAGCGCGTACAACCGTTTGCCGTGATCGGTGCGGGCTTGCAGGTGTTCATCGATCAAATTTTGCAATGCAGATGAATTGAACAAATCATTCAAGGGGCTTTCTTCACCGAGCAACAGTTCACGTGACCAATTGGCAAGTGGGCCGCGGAACCACGCTCCCAGCGGAATCCCAAATCCTTGTTTGCCATGCGACTTGACGTTCTCCGGCAAATAATTTGCAAAGGCTTTCTTCAATAAATATTTTCCGCCTCGTCCGCGGACTTTGAGCGAATCCGGTACCCGCGCCGACCACTCCACAATTTCATGGTCGAGGAAGGGCGAGCGGCCTTCGAGCGAGGCGGCCATCGTCATGCGGTCGGCTTTGACCAATAAATCACCGGGAAGATAAGTATGTAAATCGGTGTAAAGCGTCCGGTCGAGGAATGAGCCGCCGGCTTTATCGAAAGATTCAGATAACAATGATTCTGCATTGCCCGCGCGGAAATTTTTCCAATGTTCTTCTTTCCATAGTTGTGCGCGTTGCCACGGCGCAAAATAAGAACCCCAACGCAGAATGCTGGCGCGGCCGTCCAGGCGCGGAAGTTGTTCGAGGCGTTTGAAGCCGTTGACAAAGCTTCTTCCAACGGGGCGGGTCGAGTTGTCGGGGAGACGACGCGCAATGGACGGGACCAAATTGCGGGTCACGAATTGAGGCGCTCTCAAATATGTATTGGCAATTGGATCGAGCCAATAACGTTGATAGCCCGCGAAGTCTTCATCGCCGCCGTCGCCGTTCAACGCGACTGTCACATATTGGCGCGTCAACGATGAAAGATGAAAAAGCGGAATGGCCGAGGCATCCGCAAATGGCTCGCCGAAATGGGCCATGATCTTCTCCAGCGTGGCAGGAATATCGCCATACGTCAGTGTGAACTCGTGATGGTCGGTGAAATATCTTTGCGCCACGGCGCGCGCATAAGGCAATTCGGAGAATTCTTCTTCTTGAAACCCAACTGAAAAAGTTTTAACAGGTGCCTTGCTCAATTCCGCCATCAACGCGACGATGACGCTCGAATCGATGCCGCCGCTCAAGTGCGCGCCGAGCGGCACTTCACTGATGAGTCGCATCTTCACGGCTTCACGCAGACGCGTTCGCAATTCTTCTGCGAGATCATTTTCGTCACCGGTTAATTTCGGCTGATACGAATAATCCCAATACCGATTGATTTTGAGTTGGCCGTTTTCCCAAACCAAGGTATGCGCCGCGGGAAGTTTATAAATATCTTTGTAAACCGTGCGCGGCTCAGGGACATATTGCAAACTCAAATACAAATCAATCGCTTCGAGATCGATCTCTGGACGCTGCGGCAGAGCTTTGAGCAAACCATTCAACTCGGAACAGAAATACAACTCACCGTTTTGAATTGTATAATAAATTGGCTTCTGGCCGAGACGATCCCGCGCGATGAACAAACGATGATTGTGCGTGTCCCACAATGCAAAGGCAAACATGCCGCGAAAGTGTCCGACACATTTCTCGCCTTCATCTTCATAAAAGTGAACCACGCACTCGGTATCGCTTTGCGTCTTGAAACGATGGCCGCGCTTTTTCAATTCTGTGCGCATTTCAGGATAGTTATAAATTTCGCCGTTATAAACGATCCAAACGGAATCATCTTCATTCGAGATTGGCTGGTTGCCGCCTTCGACATCGATGATGGCGAGTCGCCGCATGGCAAGTCCCACGCCTTCCGCAACATAAAAACCATCGCTGTCGGGTCCACGATGACGGATCGCTTCGTTCATCGCCTGTAATACTTCGCGGTCGCCCAAGCGATTATTCGAATAGGATAATCCGCAAATGCCGCACATAATTTTTCATCCTGTTATTGCGAGGAGTGGTGCTAAAAGCGCCACGAGGTGGCAATCTCCGATTTTGAGATTGCTTCGCTTTGCTCGCAATGACATTAGCCAACACACCTTTCTAAAATCGACTCGTATTGTTCCGCGACGCGATCCCAACTAAATGACGATTCGACGCGTCGATGAGACGCGTTCCCCATCTGCTCTCGCATCTTCGTCTCGACCAGAAGCGGCCTCAGCGATTCTCGCA
>JBJKOR010000457.1:0-6561 GCA_046707185.1 Anaerolineales bacterium
GCCAAACCCATGTCTCGCAAAAAAGCGAAAGCGCGCTCCCGGCGTTCTTTTTTGGGGACGCCACGCACCTCCAGGCTAAAGGCCACGTTATCCAAAACCGTCATCCAAGGGAAAAGCCCCAGGTCCTGAAAGACCATGGCTGCACGAATCTGTCCATTATCTATGGGATGATCAAAGAAGACTTCACCAGCTGTAGGCTCAATAAGCCCTGCCGTAATCCTCAGCAGCGTCGATTTTCCGCAGCCACTTGGGCCAACAATGCAAACGAACTCTTCGTCTCCCACCTCGAAATTGACCTGATTCAGGGCCACAACCTTCCCTTGGCGCGAAAAATAGGTTTTTGCAATATCAGAGAAGCGGATACCCATAAAATCAAGTGCCTTGCTCTTAGGCGAAAGCTAGAAGCCTTCCAACTTGCTCAAATCCGCAACGCCTTTTTGCAAGCACACAAATCCTTTGCAACAATCCAAGATAGTTATTTCGTAGAACCTTATCATCCGCCATCACCAAGACCTTGTCGAAGAATTCATTGACCGCGAAAATCATCGGCACGAAAGCATTTAAGAGATCATCCGCGCGTCCTTCTTGACGCGAGATGAAATACGTCAGGTATCTCTGACCATCAACCGTTTGAAGGAGGGGGGCCGATGGTTGTAAAGGTCTCTTGTTATTCAAGGTCATCCAGTGACGTCTCATCAACGTGTTCACAAATTCTCTTCACCAATACACCAATATTCGGTTCTTCCATCATGCTCACGTGATCGCCGGGTACATCAACGTACTTGAAATCCTTGGCTGCAAAGCGGTCCCAGCCCAACGTTGGATCTTCGGTGCTATATCGTTGTACCCCTGTAGCCCGAAATATTATCATATCGAATGGGAATGGGCGAGGAAGATAATGCCGATAAATAAAAAACACTTTCATGTACGATGCTTCGCGTACACCGAGCATCCTAACAACCGGGATTTTCCGAGTTTCCAGTATCCTGGTTTCAACCCGTGGTATCTGGAGAATGGCAGAACTGACATAAACAAACAAATTTCGATAAAGATCTTTCAGGGAACGCAAGAGACCAAGTGCAAGCATGTTCTTCACGAAAATATTGAACGGCTTGACGATCGAACTCTTCGAATCATGGGGAGCAGCCGTATCCAGCATTCCAACCCAGCCTATTTTTCCACCAGTTTGCATCAACTCATTCGCTGTTGCACATGCGAGCATGCCACCTCCAGAATGACCCACCAAGTAATAAGGACCATCCGGATAAAATTCACGAATCTGACTGGCATATATTTTGGCAAGTTCCTCGATCATTAATATCTGGTCTTTGGGAAGATCTGGAACAGCAAGAAGATACAAAGGTTGGTCAGAGTCAAGATGTTTTGCCATCCCCTGCACATAGAGATCCGCACCAAAGCCAGAGGGTATCCAAAACATCGGAGGTTTGCTGCCGGATAGTTTTACTGGAACAATGGAAGTATTTCTCGCCTCCTGACCGCTCGTAAGGATTTCGGCCTGTTCCCTTATGGTGGATGCTTCCATAATGATCGTGATCGGCATCTTTTTCGAAAATTCTTTTTCGATCTCCAACAACAATTGCATCGCCAGCAGCGAGTCGCCGCCGAGTTCAAAGAAGTCGTCACGAACGCCAACGGTTTTTTGCTTCAATAGTCCAGACCAAATTCTAACAAGTCTCTCTTCAATGGCATTGGAAGGCAGATCAGCATCCGTGAGGGCAAGTCGTTCGGGAACATCCGGCAATGTACGTCTATCTACTTTACCGTTAAGGTTGTGCGGCAATTTATCAAGAAAAACGACATAAGGCGGCACCATATAATTCGGCAATTTTTCCGACAGCCATACGCGTACATCGCGCTCCACCAACGGGGCACCCGAATCACGAACAATATAGGCAACAAGCTGTTGATCATCGGGACGATTCGGAAACACATGAGCGGAGACCACAGCATCTTTAACCTTCGGCATTTGATACAGAAGCGATTCGACCTCCATCAGATCAACGCGGTAACCGCGTATCTTGATCATATTATCCTTTCGCCCGCGTAGTTCAAGCGATCCATCAGGACGAAAGCATCCCAAATCATGGCTGAAATACATGCAGAGCTCGGGGTCGTTTGGGTCGGGGACGAAAGTTTTTCGCGTGAGTTCGGGTTTATTCCAATAACCTGAAATCATATAGCGGCTACGAACCACAATCTCACCAACTTCACCAAAAGGAACCTCCTTCCCATCTTCGTTTAACAGAAGAATTTCCTTATCGCGCACGGCATAGCCTACGGGCACGTACCCATCTGGGACAATAGAATCTTTGGTATAGAGTTGAGTAGAAATTCTAGTGGCCTCGGTGGATGCAAAAATAATCGCCAGAATTGATGTCGGGGCAAAAAGCCCCTGCCACGCCTGGACATCCCTTCCCTGCAGCGGTTCTCCACCGACGATGATTAAACGCAGGCTGGGAAGGTGGCGTTGACCCAAAGACAAGGCGTTCACAAATTGACGAAATAAACTGGAAGGGGTTTGAAAAATGGTGATTTTATTCTCGTTCAGCCACGCAATGGTTTCGGGCATCGTGTTGACTCGCAAGTCAATTGGATAAAGTGTTCCCCCTGTGAGCAGCATACCAAAGGCCAGCGGAATTGACCAGGCGAAGCTCAGCGAAAAATGCAAGGGCTGCCGGTCAGAAGCACAAATAAAATAATCATTTATTGCGGTAAATACAAAATGCAAAATTGCGCGCTGTGAATAGACGGCTCCCTTCGGTGTATCAGTGGAGCCGGAGGTGTAATAAATACCCGCTGGCGAATCCGGATCAAGATAGATCGAAGGATTGGTTACGGGCAAAGTGTTGGAGATTTGATCGGCATTGACGATTTGCATTCTGTCCCGGGCAATTTGCTCAGCCACATTGGCATTCTCAGTATTGGTAACAATCAAACGCGGGTTTGAGTCTTCCAATATAGCAACAAGACGTTCCGGCGGATTCGAAGGATCAAGCGCAACAAATATTTTTCCAGCCTTAAGGATTGCAACGATGGTTGCTAATGCATCAATAGCAGTTTGCTCAAACAAGAACGCGACGGGTTCTTCTTTCGAACCGATAACATTCAGGATTGCATAAGCCAATTGGTTGGCACGTTCATTCAACTTCCGGTAGGTGAGGCGTCGAATACCGTCATCTACTGCAAGCCGCGCCGCTTGTTTTTCAGCGGAATTTTCAAAACATACGGCTATGGAAGTTTCAAGGTTATCGCGCTTAAACGGAATGAATTCGGCGGGAACAGGGATTTTGGGTTGTAATTTCTCGTCCACTTCCTTCTCCTCGAACCTCAATGTAACGTTAAAATCCTTCCAGTTTACTGAGATCAGCGACACCGTTCGACAACGCCGAAATTCTTTGCAATAACCCCAACCGATTATTTTTCAATGTTTTATCATCAGCCATCACCAACACTTTATCAAAGAACTCATTGACCGCGGGAATCATCGGGACGAAGGCGTTGAGGAAATCATCCACGCTTCCATCTTGACGTGAAACGGACTCAGCGTTCTCCAAAGCCTGGTACAACGCCTCTTCAGCTTTCTCGGCAAAGTTCTTCGGATCGACGCTGAACTTTTCTTTTTGGTCACGCGTAATTCTTACACAGCGCGCAAAGCCCGGAAGAATCTCGTGCCAATCCTCGCGTTCGACCCACGCCTGTAATTGTTTGACGGCACGCGCCGAGCCAGCCGGATTATTCGATTGCTCCGCCAACACGGCATCCACCACATCGTAGCGATAGTTCATGTCCTTCAGAACCACGCTCAAACGGCCAAGGACAAAATCAGCAATTTGCTGATAGACTTCATCGGTCACTTCGATGGGCTGGGTTTCAGCCGAGAGTTTCACCGCTTGCGCCAGATCAAAATCAGCATCATGCTCGATCAACGGTTGGACAACTCCGATCGCGGCGCGGCGCAGACCAAACGGATCTTTGGTTCCCGTGGGAGCCAAACCTGCCGCAAAGAGTCCAACCAATGAATCAACGCGGTCTGTCAATGCGACCGCCAAGCCGAGTTTTGATTTTGGCACAGGTTGATATTGTTCGCCGATGGCATCCGCGACTTCTTTTGGTTCATCGCTTCTCAATGCATATTCACGTCCAATGATTCCTTGCAGCGAGGTCATCTCCGTGACCATTTGTGTGACGAGGTCGGCTTTGGCGAGATAAACCGCGCGTCCCAAAGGTTTGATAAATGCCACCTGTCCTTTGTAACCCAGCAGCACGCCGATCTCTGCGCCGAGCTTCAACATGCGGTTGGATTTGTCCAACATGGAGCCGAGTTTGGTTTGGAAGATCAAGCCGGAAAGCTTGGGACGAAATTCTTCCAGCTTGTGTTTCAAGTCTTCACGCACGAAGAAGTTTGCATCTGCAAAACGCGCGCCGAGCACATGTTCGTTGCCTTGGCGGACAAGATCAATGCCGATATCATCGCCGTTGCGGATGGCAATGAAATGATTTTGTAGGGGCGCAATATATTGCGCCCCTACGCTTTGAATCGGGAAATATCTCTGGTGTTTCTTCATCACCGAGATCAAGACTTCACGCGGCAATTGCAAAAATTCAGAATTGAATTCGCCCATTACCGCAGTCGGCATCTCGACCAGATTCGCAACTTCGCTCAATAGATCATCTTCGATGATGGCTTCACCGCTGACCAAGGCTGCGGCTTGTTTGACTTGCTCCACAATCGAAGCTTTGCGTTCTTCTTTATCGAGAATGATGCCCGCTTCACGAATCACATCGAAATATTTATCTGCAGAGGGGATTTTGATTTCGGGCGAATCATACGGACGCAGTCCGCGCGTGAGATTGCTCGAAGCGACACCTGCATATTCAAATGGAATCACTTGGTCGCCAAGCAAAGCCACAAACCAACGGATCGGAAGTGAGTACGCAACGGCACTATCATTCCATTTCATTGACTTCTAAAACTTGATGGTGGCAATTAAATTCGGCAGGGCTTCAGATAAAACTTCAGGAGTTGAACGACCAGTTTGCTTGACAACAGCAAACACATATTTGCCGCCATTTTCTTCGCGCACTTGCAAGTCTTTGGTGTCCACGCCGTTCTTCTTGGCAAAGCCCATCGCCGCGGGCGAAGCGATTCCGTTTTTGTCGAAGGCTTTATCCGCGGGCGGACCTTTGACGAGGTCTTCGCGGTCGGGTTGGCGCGGGCTGAGATTCGCTATCGAAACGACAAGCCGCCGCGGGGTCGAGAAGACGCGCACGTCACCATGCTCCAAACGAAGTTCATCGAGCAGAGATGGAATCTTTTCATTCAGTTGAGCGTGGGCAGAATCAACATCTGCGGCAGGAAGTTCTTCGACTCCGATCTCAAGCAACAACGACGATGGACGGAGGACGGTGGACGGTATCACTGGCACGGTCTTCGGTCCACGGTCTATGGTCTGCTTTAGCAACGGATATTCCAATTGCTTGCGCTCTTCGATGTATGCTTCTGCCACACGCCGCGCCAATTCGCGCATCCGCCGGAAGAAAGCCTGACGTTCCGTAACTCCAACCGCGCCGCGCGTATCGAGCGTGTTGAAGATGTGCGAGCATTTGAGAACATAATCGTGGGCGGGGACGACCAGTCCTTGTGCGAGACAAGCCTCGGCTTCGCGTTCGAAGCGTTCGAAGACTTCGCGCATGGCCTGCACATCGGCGACTTCAAAATAATATTTGCTGTGCTCGAACTCCTCCTGCTTGCGGACTTCGCCATATGTGATGGAGTCATTCCACGGCAAATCCCACGCGGCTTTGACGTTGTGCAAGCCGATCAAGATGCGTTCGAGTCCGTACGTGATCTCGACCGCGACCGGATCGAGCGACACACCGCCGACTTGTTGGAAGTACGTGAACTGCGTGATCTCCTGCCCATCGAGCCAAACTTCCCAACCGAGTCCCCACGCCGAGATGGCGGGTTGCTCCCAGTTATCTTCCACAAAGCGGATGTCGTGTTGGCGCGGATCAATGCCGATGACTTTGAGCGAGTCGAGATAGACTTCCTGCGGATTTCCCGGATCGGGCTTGAGAATCACCTGGAACTGATAATGCTGTTGCAAGCGATTCGGATTCTCGCCGTAGCGTCCATCGTCGGGACGAATGGACGGCTCGACGTACGCCACATTCCACGGCTCGGGACCGAGCACGCGCAAAAAGGTGGCGGGGTTCATCGTCCCTGCGCCGACCTGAGTGTAATAGGGCTGCCAGAGCACGCAGCCGCGCTCCGCCCAGAATTCTTGTAACTTGAGGATGACTTGTTGAAAGTTGAGAGGCATGATTTTAGTAACCAGTGATCAGTTTTCAGTGTTCAGTTTGTTGCGATGGTCGAGTAGTCCCGCGTGCTTTTCGCGGGACGTATCGAGACCAAGCGAGGAGATTATACCGTATTGAGAGATGTAAGAAGTGATATACTTTCCATCGCCAACCATGCACATCATTACCCGCAAGCGACTCAATGAAAAAGAATATAACAAAGCTGTTCGTTTATTGGAC
>JBJKOR010000458.1:0-1388 GCA_046707185.1 Anaerolineales bacterium
ATCACATCGTCGGCGTTGGCGCGCAGACGCGGGTCATCTTCGGCGATCACAATCGTCCGTGCGCCGCGCACTTTGACTTCGTTGACTCCACTGATGATGAGCGGCACATCTTCCGGTCCCGCCACGAACACGATCGGGTAGCCTTTGCTGACTGCCGAAAGCGGTCCTTGTTTGAACTCGGTCGAGAGCATGCCTTCACAATGTGCGTAGGTGATCTCCTTCAACTTCAAGGCACCTTCCAAAGCAATTGCAAGCGTCGCGCCATAACCGAGGCAATACATGTCATTCCAGTGGTTGATATCTTTCGCAATCGCTTCCACCTGCGGCGCGACCATTTCAAGAGTCTTGTCCATCAAGTCGGGAATCACTTCAAATATATTTCTTGCACCGCTGGTTGAGTAGCCCTGAACGTTCGTCGCGAAGGGCGTATCGAAACCAGCAGTTGCATCCAAACCAGCCATCTTATACGCCAAATACAAAAACGTGATGACTTGATTCGTAAATGTCTTTGTAGCAGGCACGCTGATTTCATAGCCGCAGCATAAGGGCAGGCAAAACGACGTGGCCTTCGTCAGCGTCGAGCCGATCACGTTGGCAAGTCCAAAACAAGACATGCCGCGGCCATCTGCCATCTCCAACGCGTTCAACACATCTTTCGTCTCGCCCGATTGGCTCACGAACACACCCACATCTTCGTATCCAACCGCGGGTGCGTATTGTGCGATGAACTGCGGCGCAAGCACCGGGATGGCGGGCCTGCCTGCGAGGCGCGCAAAATATACCGAGCCGATCAGCGCCGCGTGATAACTCGTGCCGCAGGCGACGAAATACAAATGCCGCGCTTCTTTCATTTTCTTGACAAGACTTTCGACTTCGTGACTTCCATCCAGCAGATGCAATAACTCACGAGCGACCTGCGGCTGCTCGTGGATTTCCTTCAACATGAAATGCGGATACCCGCCTTTTTGCACCGCATCCATCGACTCCGTGACAGTCTCCGTTTTCCGCTCGATCAATCTTCCATCCTTGACCGATCGCACTTCGACTTTGTCCGGCCACAGCGTCACGACCTCGCCATCCTGCGGACGGATGATCTTGCGCGTCAACGGCAAAATGCTCGGCAAGTCGGATGATACGCAGGTGAAGCCTTCGCCGATTCCCACCACCATGCCCGAACCTTTTTTGAAGGCATACAACGTATCTTCGTTGACGCGTCCGATCACGAAGGCATAATCGCCCTGCAGATCGCCATAGGCGAGTCGAATTGCATCGATAAATTCATAGCCGCGATTAAGATACCTCTCCACGCCGTGCACACACGTCTCGCCATCATTCTCCGAGCGGACAACCAGGCCCTCTTCCATAAATCGTTTCCGCATCTCGACATT